>JAUHYB010000121.1 GCA_030426745.1 bacterium | reverse complement strand
ATCGTCGAGGCGATCAAGCGCGCGTCGAAGCCCAACTTCCGCATCGTGCACTTCACGATCCAGGTCGATCACCTGCACCTGATCGTGGAGGCCGACGACGCGGAGAGTCTCGCCGGCGGCATGAAGGGCCTGCTCTGTCGCGTGGCGCGCGGACTGAACAAG
This sequence comes from bacterium, assembly GCA_030426745.1. Taxonomy (GTDB): domain Bacteria; phylum Planctomycetota; class UBA1135; order UBA1135; genus JACKHV01. The sequence continues at coordinate 9,174 of JAUHYB010000121.1, read as the reverse complement.
GCGTGGCAACGCACGGGCGCGGTGTTCCCCAGGCGTTTCCACGACTTCGCCTTGCGGAGCATCCGCGCAGCGCGCAACGCGCTCGTGTACGTGCTGAACAACCACCACAAGCACGGCGTCGCGCTCCAGCGACGAGGCTGGTCGCGTCGACCGGACGAGTTCTCGAGCGGTAAGTACTTCGATGGTTGGGAGGACCATGAGCAGGAGTACTCGCCGGACCAGCCGGGCGCGTACGTCGCGAAGGGCGGCTGGAAGCTCACGATCGGCTGGCGGAAGCACTACCCGCTGATCCGCATCGACGAGCGCCCCGGCCGCCTGCCGGCACCGCACGCCGTCACCACCTCCTGAGCGCGAGGCTGCAGCGCGTCGCCGCCGCGTCGCCGCCGCGTCGCCGCCGCGTCGCCGCCGCGCGCCACACCGCCACTCCCTTCACCCCGCGACATCGCGACACCGCTCACACCGGCGAAACCTCCGCAAGCCGCTCACGACGCCGTTGCTCCGCAACCGCCGAGCGCTCCCACCGCGCGAGTCCCCTCACTGCGGCGAGACCTCCGCAAGCCGCTCACGACGCCGTTGCTCCTCAGCCGCCGAGCGCTCTCACCCCGCGAGACCCCTCACTGCGGTAGAAGCTCTGGTAGCCGCACACGACGCCGTTGCTCTCCACCCGGCGAGCGCTCCCACCCCGGCGGCGCTCCACTCCGGTGAAGCCGGCGCAGCCGGTCACCGCGCCGTTCGCTCTCCCCTCAGGCAGCCCCGCGGCCGTGCCGTCACGCCACTTCGCTCCCCTCGGCACACCCCCTTCCGCCGGATCCGCCCCCGTCACGCCCAATTCGCCGATTCGCCTTCAAGACTCGCCACCCCCCGGAGCCGAAACAGCAGGTGCTCCGGGGTGCCGCCGCCCCCGACCCCCCCTCGCCACCCCCTGCCGATCGCCGCCCCTGCGATGACGACCCTGACCGACACCCAGTCTCGCCTCGTCGAAGAAGTGCTGGCCCGCGTGGCCTCGGACCTGTCGATGATCACGGACCGGGAGTTCGTCGTGCAGGACGTGACCAGCGAGCTCGCCTCGGCGCGGATCGCAGGGGAGGGGTCGGTGCACGTCTCGTTCAAGCTGGGCTTCGAGGCGAAGGACGGGGAGAAGCTGCACGGGTGCATCCTCGTCCCCTTGCCCGAGGCGATCAGCCTGGCCGGCTTCCTGATGATGATGCCGGACGACGGCGTGACGAAGCGGCGCGGCGACACGGACCTCGACGAGGCGATGAAGGACGCGATGCTCGAAGTCGCGAACTTCGTGGCCGGCGCCGCGGACGCGGCGGTGCGCGAGGCGCTGTCGGTTCCGGTGAAGGTCCGCAGCGAGGGGTGCCAGGGCGTGCGCGCCGACGTGCGGCCCGCGCTGGTCTACGACGAGGGCGCGCCGCTGGTGGTGGCGCGCGCGAAGGCCCGCATCCACAAGTACGACGAGTTCACCCTGCTGGCGATCGTTCCGCCGGTGGGGGACGGCGACTCCTGATCGCGCGGTCCGCGCGGCGCGGGTTCACGGAAGAGAGCGGAGCGGCGTCCGGTGGGTCCGGACGCCGCTCCGACGTTCTTCGTCACCGCCTGCGTGGCGGGAGTACCGTGCCGCAACGGATTGTCCCGCGGTCGGGGGGCGGGTGACGCCGGCTGCGGTCGGCGTCACCCGCCCCCGACCGCGGGACAATCAGTTGCGGCACGGTACTCCCGCGCCGAGTCAGTCCTTCCCCTCGAGCGCCTTCTTGAAGAGGCTGCCGAGGTTCGTGCCGAGCGGCTGCTGGCTGGACGCCTCGTTCAGCGCCTCGCGCACGGCGCCGGCGTCGGCGGCCTCCTCGCTGCCCAGCATCGCGCCGTTGTCCGCGAGCCGCGACAGCGAGATCCGGCGCCCCGCGTGGTCGATCGACTGGATGCGCACGCTGACCTCGTCGCCGACCTTCAGCACGTCCTGCACGCGGCGCACGCGCTCGGGCTGGATCTGCGAGATGTGCAGCAGGCCCTCGATGCCGGGCGCGAGCTCGACGAAGGCGCCGAACTCCATCAGGCGCACGACCTTGCCCTCCGCGATCTGCTCGTCGTGGAAGAGGTGCGGCACCTCGTCCCAGGGGTCGGGCTCGAGCTGCTTCATGCCGAGGCCGATGCGGCGCCCGCCCTCCTCGACTTTCAGCACCATCGCCTCGATCGAATCGCCGACCTTCAGCACCTCGTCGACCTTCTCGACGCGCTTGCGCGAGATGTTGGAGACGTGCACCAGGCCTTCGAGCCCCGGGCCGATCTCGACGAAGGCGCCGAACGCCTCGATGCGCGTGACCTTGCCCTTCACGACGCCGCCGACGGACAGCGACTCGGCCGCGCCGGCGCGCGCCTGGTCGCGCTCGGCCTCCAGGATCGCGCGGCGCGACACGACGACGCGGCGCTTCGCGTCGTCGATCTCGATCACCTGACACAGCAGCGTCTGGCCCAGCATCGACGACAGGTCCTCCACGCGGCCCAGCGCGGCGTGCGACGCCGGCATGAACGCGGAACCGGGGCCGATCTTCAGCTCGAGGCCGCCCGTGTTCTGGCCCGTCACGCGCGCCTTCACCGCGGAGCCCACGACCAGCTCGTTCCACGCCGCGATCGCTTGCGCGTCGCGCCGCGAGAGCACCCACAGGTCCTCCTCGCGCCCGCGCATCGTGAACTCGAAGGAGTCGCCGACCTTCGGCGCCTCGTCGAACTCCGACAGGTTCGCGACGCCTTGCACGCGCGGGCCCAGCTCGACGAAGACGTCGCGCCCGTCGATGCCGACGACGGTGCCCGTGCGGGTCTCCTGGTCCTGCTTCTTGCGCGCGGTGCGCTCGGCCTCCTCGGCGGTGGAGGAGAGGTTCTGGAGGTTCTGGACGCCCTCGAGGGAGGCTTCGATCTCCGCGTCGAGTTCGTTGTCGCGATCGGCGGTCATGGCTTTCGGGAGGTGGGGAAGGGGGATGCGAGATTCTAGCAAGCACGGCGTCTCGCGGCGCCGCGACCTCCGGCCGGGTCGGGCCGGGGCGTGGAGTCAGTCGGCGCGGCGCGTCAGCGAGGTCGTGCTGGCCTGCGCGCTGGCCCACAGCACGATCTCGCCCACGTTCACGTGCGGCGGCCGGCTGACGGCGTAGCGCACGGCGTCGGCGACGTCGGCGGGCGTCAGCGCGTCGACCCCCGCGTACACGGCCTTCGCGCGGTCCGCGTCGCCGCGGAAGCGCACCAGCGAGAAGTCGGTCTCGACCATGCCGGGGTCGACGGTCGTGAAGCGCACGCCGGACCCGACGCAGTCGAGCCGCAGGCCCTCGTAGATCGCGCGCACCGCGTGCTTCGAGGCGCAGTAGACCGTCCCGCCGGGGTAGACCTGGCGGCCCGCGACGCTGCCGATCGTGACGAAGTCGCCGCGGCCGCGCTCGATCATCCCGGGCAGCGTCGCGCGGGCGACGTTCAGCACGCCCTTCACGTTCGTGTCGAGGACCTCGGCGAACTCCTCGGGCGAGGACTGCTGCACGGGTTCGGTGCCGTAGGCCAGGCCCGCGTTCGCGACGACCAGGTCGAGCTCCAGCCCGTCCACGGCCGCCGCCACCGCCGCGGGGTCGCGGACGTCGAGCAGCGCCACCCGCGAGCCGGGCAGCGCGGCCGCCAGGGCCTCCAGCCGGTCCCGCCGGCGGGCCGCCAGGACCACCCGGCAGCCGGCCTCGGTGAGGGCCCTCGCGATCGCCTCGCCGATGCCGGAGGAGGCCCCCGTCACCAGCGCCAGTCGGTCCTGCAGCGCGTTCATGGGCGGGGAGTGTACGGCTCGGGGCGCGCGGCACCACAATTGGGCGAGAAGGCCGCAGCTCGGACCCTCCGGCTGCCGATGAATCCGCCGATGCTGCCCTTCTTGCCCGCCCTCCTCGCCCTGGTCCAAGCCGGTTCCGGGGCGGCGCCGTCGTCCCCCGAGCCGGTTCCGGTCGTGGAACGGGCGGTGCTGTTCGAGAACGGCTCGATCCGCCTCGGCGACGAGGACGGGACGGTCGTCTCGGCCCTGCTCTCGGTCGACGGCGTCGTGCGCGCCGTCGGGCCGGTCGAGCAGCTGCTGCGCGAGGCGGAGGGCATGCGGCTCGAGCGCGTCGACCTGGGCGGCGACTGGGCCGTGCCCGGGCTGCAGGACGCGCACGGCCACGTCGAGAGCTACGGGCGCGCGCTCGAGGTGCTCGACCTGTCCGGCTACCCGGACTACGAGAGCATGGTCGCCGCCGTGGCGGCCGCCGCCGCCGAGCGCCCCAAGGGCGAGTGGATCGAGGGCCGCGGGTGGGACCAGAACGAGTGGCCCGGCGGCGCCTTCCCGCACCACGCGACGCTGTCCGAGGCCGTGCCGGACCACCCGCTGATCCTCGACCGCGTCGACGGACACGCGGTGCTGGTGAACGCGGCGGCGATGAAGATCGCCGGGCTCGACGGGCTGCTGCTCGAGGAGCCGAAGATCGAGGGCGGCCGCGTCCTGATCGACGAGAAGCGCAAGGCGAGCGGCGTGCTGATCGACGCCGCGACGGACCTCGTGCGCAAGCACGTGCCCGCGCCCGACCGCGCCACGCGTCGCCGGCGGATCCTGACGGCGCAGGACGCGCTGCTGTCGCTCGGCCTGACGTGCGTGCACGACATGGGCATCGACCCGGTCGTCGCGGACATCTACCGCGAGCTGGAGTCGCAGGGCCTGCTGCGCCTGCGCGTCGTCGCCTACCTGTCGGCGAACGCCGGCCTGTCGCCGGAGCTGCGCGCCGCGTACCCGTGGCGTTCGACGCGCCCCGAGGGCCTCGAGATCGTCGGCGTGAAGTTGATCGCGGACGGCGCGCTGGGGTCGCGCGGCGCGGCGTTGATCGAGGACTACTCCGACGCGCCCGGCGAGCGCGGCGAGCTGCTGTTGACCGAGGACCGCTTGACGGTGCTCGTGCACGAGGCCTACCAGGCGGGCCTGCAGCCGGCGATCCACGCGATCGGCGACCGCGCGAACCGCCTGGTGCTGGACGTCTACGACCGCATGGAGCAGGTCGACGCGAACTTCCGCCTGCTGCGCCCGCGCATCGAGCACGCGCAGGTCGTGTCGCCGCGCGACTGGCCGCGCTTCCCGTCGCTGGGGGTCGTGCCGTCGATGCAGCCGGTGCACGCCGCGTCCGACATGACGTGGTCGACCGCGCGCCTGGGCGACGAGCGCAGCCGCGGCGCGTACGCGTGGCGCGAGCTGGCGGGCGGCGTGGTGCCGCTCGCGTTCGGCAGCGACTTCCCGGTCGAGGATCCGAACCCGCTGCCGGGGATCGCGGCGGCGCGCACGCGCCAGTCGCTGGACGGCCGCGTGTTGCCGGGCTTCGAGACGACCGAGGCGCTGAGCGGCGGCGCGGCGCTGGCCGGCTTCACGCTCGGCGCGGCCTACGCCTGCGGCCAGGAGGACCGTCGCGGTCGCCTGCTGCCCGGTTACGGCGCCGACCTGACGATCCTGCCGCTGGACCCGGTGACGGCCCAGCCGGAGATGTTGCGCCGCAGCTACGCGCGCGCGACCGTGATCGACGGCGAGGTCATCTACGAGCGCGCCGAGAGCGGCCCGGCCGCGACCGCGCCCGCGCCGTCGCCCGACGCGCCGAAGCCGAAGGACGACGCGACCGACGGCGCGCTGCGCGACGTGGGACACGACGCGACGGACGCGCTGCCGAGCTGAGCGCGGCGTACCCGAAGGTACCGTGCCGGGTGCAGAATCGTCGGGTTGGCGGACAGCGACGGCCGTTCGCCCGCCGCTGCCCTCTAACCCGACGATTCTGCACCCGGCACGGTACCTTCGCGTACCTGCTAGACTCCGCGGCATGGTCCGCATCACCACCACCTACGAGGGCGCGCTGCGCACGCGCGCCGTTCACGGTCCCTCCGGCACGGAGCTCGTCACCGACCCGCCGGTCGACAACCAGGGGAAGGGCGAGTCCTTCTCGCCGACCGACCTCGTGGCCACGGCGCTCGGCAGCTGCATGCTGACGATCATGGGCATCGTCGCGGAGCGCCACGAATGGCCGCTCGCGGGGGCGACCTGCGTCGTCGAGAAGCACATGGCGTCCGACCCGCGCCGCATCGCGACGCTCGACGTCGTGATCACGATCCCCGGCGCGTGGGACGACAAGCAGAAGAAGGCGCTGGAGACCGCGGCGCTGGGTTGCCCGGTGCACCGCACCCTGCACGGCAACGTCGAGATGCCGGTGCGCTTCGTGTGGGGGCAGGCGTGAGCGATTCCCGGATCCCCAAGGCGCTGCACGCCTACGTCGGCGAGCGCGCGGCGCAGGACGACGCCTTCCTCACCGAGCTGAAGCAGGCCGCCGTCGAGGCCGGGCTGCCCGAGATCTCGATCGGCTCGTACCAGGGCGCGACGATGTCGATGCTGCTGAAGCTGATGGGCGCCCGCGACGTCGTCGAGGTCGGCACGCTCGGCGGCTACTCCGCGATCTGGATGGCGCGCGCGTTGCCCGCGGACGGCCACGTGCGCACGATCGAGATCGACGACGCGCACGCGGACTTCGCCGAGGCGTGGATCGCGAAGAGCGACGTCGCCGGGCGCGTCACCGTGTTGCGCGGCGCCGGGGACGCCGTGCTGCCGACGATCGGCGACCGCTCCGCCGACGCGATGTTCCTCGACGCCGACAAGGAGGGATACTCCTCCTACGTCGCCCAGGCGACGCGCATCCTGCGCCCAGGCGGCCTGTTGATGGTCGACAACGCGTTCGCGTTCCGGCAGCTGCTGGACGAGTCGGTGCAGGAGCCGAGCGTACTCGCCGTGCGCGCGGTGAACGACGAGATCGCGAAGCACCCTGCGTTCGAGGGCGTGCTGTTGCCGGTGGGCGACGGGATGTGGGCGACGCGGTTGCGATAGACCCGAGGTCGGGCCGGTAGCCGAAGGTACGGTGCCGGGTGCAGAATCATCGGGTTAGCGGACAGCGGCGGCCAGGAGGCCGCCGCTGTCCGCTAACCCGACGATTCTGCACCCGGCACCGTACCTTCGGCTACCGGCACTCGCTCCGCGTGCCAGCCGCTCGCGGCGGCCTTCGCGAAGGCGACGCCGTCGAGGTAGTTGCCGGCCAGCGCGAGCCCCGGGCGCGTCGCGTTCGAGCGCGCGAGGTTCGCGCGCACGCGTTCGGCGAGATCCAGGTGGCCCAGCTCGTACTGCGGGATCGCCCGTGGCCAGCGGCGCAGGTGGCGGAAGGTCGGCGCCTCGGTCAGGCCGAAGAGCTGCGCGAGCTCGCGCTCGACGAGCTGCGTGAGCTCGTCGTCCGACAGCGTCGCCGCGTCGGGGTCGGTCGTCCCGCCGACCATCGCGCGCATCAGCACGCCTCCGTCCGGCGCGCGGCCCGCGAAGAGCTGCGAGTCCCACAGGACGCCCAGGCTGCGGATGCCGCCGCCGCGCTGGATCAACGCGCCGAACCCGGTCGGCGCCTTGCGCTTCTCCTCCGCGCCGTAGCCGAGGGCGCACACGGCGACGTGGGGGACGCGGATCTCGTGCAGCGCGCTCACGGCGTCGGGCAACAGGTCGGCGAGCAGTCGCGACGCGACCCAGGCCTCGGTCGCGACCACCACGCGGTCCGCGGTGATCGCCGCGCCGTTCACGCGCAGCCGCCACGCCGCGCCGTCGTGCGCGAGCTCCTCGACGCGAGCGCCCGTGCGCACCTCGAAGTCGCCGCGCTCGGCCAGCGCCTCCAGGAAGGACTGCATCCCGCCCGCGAAGGAGGTCAGCGTGCCACCCGGGCCCGCAGGGCCACCCGAGTTGCCGCCCGCGGGGCCGCCGTTCGACTCGTCGCCGCCCGCGCCGCGCCGGGCCTTCCGCAACGCCATCATCGCGCGCACCAGCGACCCGTGCTCGCGCTCCAGCTCGGCCATGCGCGGGAAGGCCGCGGGCAGCGAGATCCGGCGCGCGTCCCCCGCGTAGACGCCGAGCACCATCGGCGCGATCAAGCGCTCGGCCGCTTGCCGCCCGAGCCGTCGCCGCGCGAAGTCGAACGCGCTCTCGTCGTCGCCCTCGGCCCACCGCCGACCACGCACGAACGGTTCGCACGCGAGCCGCGAGGCGCCGAGGGGCGAGAGGATGCCGCTGGCGAGGAACTTCAGCGGGTGCGGCCGGATCTCGCGCAGGACGCCGTCGCGCACCAGGTACCGCCGCGCCGCCTCCGCGTTCGCCGGCACCTTCTCGACGCCCGCGATACGGACCAAGCGGTCCATGATCGGCTCGGTGTCGAGGTAGCCGGTCGGCCCTTCCTCGACGAGCCAGCCCTCCGCGCGGTGCGTGGCGGCCTTGCCGCCGACCGTCGCGCCGGCCTCGAGCACGACGACCTCCAGCTCCGACGCCGGCTGCCGCTCGCGCGCCGCGCACGCCGCCGCCAGCCCGGCGACGCCGGCGCCGATCACGACCAGCCGTTCGCGCGCCACTCGCCGCTCCCTAGACAGTCCGCGAGAACACCGGCTGGTCGCCGTCCGCGTGCTTCTCGCGCCAGTAGCGGTCGAAGCACAGCGCGATGTTGCGGATGAACAGCTCGCCCTGCGGCGTCGCCTCGATGCGCTCGGGCGTCACCGTGACCATCCCGTTCTCCTCGTGCTCGCGCAGCATCGCGAGGTCCTCGGCGAAGGTCGCGGCGAAGTCGATGCCGTACGTCGCCTCGACGCGCGGCACGTCGACGCGGAAGTTACACATCAGGTCATGGATCACGTCGCGGCGCAGCACGTCGTCGGCGTCGCACACCACGCCGCGCTCGACGGACAACCGGCCCGATTCGATCGCCTCGCGGTACGTCGACAGCTTCTTCGCGTTCTGCACGTAGGCGTCGCGCACGTCGCCGATCGCGCTGATGCCCAGGCCGACCACGTCGGGGGCGGGGATGACGGCGTAGCCCTGGAAGTTGCGGCGCAGCGTGCCGGCGCGCTTCGCCTTCGACAGCTCGTCGTCGGGCTTCGCGAAGTGGTCCATGCCGATCGGCTCGTAGCCGGCGGCCAGGAAGCGCTCGCGGGCGATGCCGAACAGGCGGAACTTCTCCTCGCGGCCGGGGAAGTCGTCGTCGGCCAGCTTCTTCATGTGGCCGCGGATCCACGGGACGAAAGCGAACGAGTACACGGCCGTGCGATCCGCGCCCATGCGGATCACCTCGTCGACCGTCGCCTCGAACG
>JAUHYB010000120.1 GCA_030426745.1 bacterium | reverse complement strand
TCAGGTCGAGCCGGCCGTCCCCGTCGAAGTCCTCGACGAGCAGATAGGCGTCGCCGGCGGGCGAGAGCAGGCTGACCTCGGGATCCGGCTCGAGCGCTCCGGCGCCCTCGAAGATCACGAGGTCGTGCACCGCCGGGAAGGGCCGCGGCGGCGGGTCGACCATGTTGTCGTTGTACGCCTGCGTGCCCGCGACGAACAAGAACTCGAGCGCTCCGTCGCCGTCCAGGTCCGCCGCGCGGACCGCGCGGGGGTTGCCGCCGGCGATTTCGTCCGACTCGAGCCGGTGATCGATCGTCGGCAGCGCGCCGAACACGCCCGCGTCCTGGCGGACGACGAAGACCCGGTTCCGCTTGTTCGGCGCGCTGAACAGGTCCAGGTCACCGTCCAGGTCGACGTCCGCGATGTCGAGCGAGCACAGGCTGTCGTAGTACGGGTTCTGCGCGTAGTACACGCGATCGGGCCCGGTGAACTTGAGGCTCTCCCCGAACACCCCCGGCGCCTCCTGGAAGAACACCTGCAGCTCATTGGTGCCGATGCTCGCGACGACGAAGTCGTTGTCGCCGTCGAAGTCGAGGTCCGCGGCCTCCACCGGCCCGGGAGCGAAGAGCGAGCCGTCGTCCGGGAAGATCCGCGGGAAGGAGACGAACGAGCGAGGGCTGACCTGCTCGAACATCGTCACCTTGTTCGTCGAGAAGTTGCCCGCGAGGCCGTGGTTCGAGACGAGCACGTCCAGGTCGCCGTCGGCGTCCATGTCCGCCACGTCGTTGCACGTCGCGCCGTCGGTGACGTCCTCCAGCTCGAGGATCAGCGGATCGGAGCTGAGGCTCTCGATGCCCTTGGAGACCTGGAACAGCGCGAAGACCTCCGCGCTCATCACGTCCACGCAGACCAGGTCGAGGTCGCCGTCACCGTCCAGGTCGCAGGGGCGCAGGGTCGGGAAGTCCCGAAGGAACTGGTTGAAGGCCTCCGCCCCTTCCTCGATGAACGGCGCCTCGTCGTACACGCCGGGCGCGGTCGCGTAGTGCACGCGGATGCCGTCGCTCGACGTCACCGCGATGTCGAGCAGGCCGTCCGCGTTCATGTCTTCGACGGCCAGGCCCGCGGTGAACGCGCTCAGCGCGTTCCCCTCGGGCAGCGCGATGAGCAGCGGTTCCTCGCTGAAGACGCGCGGCGCCAGCTGGAAGTGCACGGTGATCGCCCCCCCCAGGCTGGGGAAGCTGAAGCCCGGTCCACCCCCGGCGGGCGTCGCCGACGCCGTCAAGATGTCGAGGTCCCCGTCCTCGTCCAGGTCGATGAGCATCACCCGGTGCGCCGAGCCCATGTCGTAGCCCTCTTCGCCGAAGGGCGTGACCTCGAAGCGCCGCAGGATCAGCGGCGTCGGCTCGTAGCCGCCTCGTCCGTCGCCGAAGTGCAGGCTCAGCCCGCCGTTCCCCCTGCTGAAGTCATCGTCGAAGCCGGACACGCCGTTCGGTCCGTTCTGGGTGCAGACCAGGTCACGTCGACCGTCGCCGTCGAGGTCGTCGAAGGCGAAGGACGCGGTGACCGCGGTGAACTCGTCGGCTTCGTCCAGGGCGATCGCCTCGGGGTGGGCGTAGGTCCGCGGCGCCGTCCGGCGGAAGACCAGCAAGCCCTCCTGATCCGTCCCGTCGAGCTCGTTCACGTACACCGCGGGCCGCGTCATCACGAGGTCGAGCGCGCCGTCCTCGTCGTAGTCGACGGCCTGCAGGTGCCCCAGGATGGCCAGACCGTGGAGTCGCCTCTGCGGGACCACCACCAGCTCCGCGGTGCTCGAGAAGGTCCCCGGCCCCGTGCCGTAGAAGATCTCCACCACGCGTTGCACGAGGATCCCGTTGTCGCTCGCGAGCTCGGGCGGCGGCGACTGGTCGGTCGCGTTCCAGACCGCGCAGTGCGCGATGTCCAGCAACCCGTCGGAGTCGAGGTCCGCGTAGACCATCTCGAGGCGGTTCGTGCTGCGCAGCTCGATCCCGAGCGACGCGGCTTCGGCGAAGCGGCCGGGACCCGTCTGCTCGATCACCTTCATCTCGAGCCCGTCGCGCAGCATCACGTCGAGGTCGCCGTCGCCGTCGTAGTCGACGGGTTGCGCGTCGGGATAGGCCTCGTACTCGGTGGTGGCGAGCGACACGCGACGCGCGCCGAGGCCGGAGCGCACGGGGCGCTCGACGCTGGTCTCGGCGTCGATGCCGAACTCGCTGTCGAACGCGACGGCGCGCAGGTAGACGGTCCCGCCGATGCGCAGGTCGCGCGAGTCCCAGCTGAAGGTGTGGTTCGACCCCGCGGCGCTCGAGCCGAAGTTCACGCCGAAGCGCGGCATGCGCCAGGGTTGGTTGACCTCCAGGGCGGGCGACAACGGCTCGTCGAGGATCGCGACGTTCGAGTCGCCGTCGAAGCCCCGCACGACGCGGCGTTGCTCCACGCCGCCCAGCGCGAGGAGCCCGTCCGTGTTCGTCGCGGCCAGCAGCCGCAGGCCGTCCGGGCCCGTCGCCAGCGCGTCGCCGTAGTCCGCGGGCAGCTCGGTCAACACGTACGCCGTGGCGTCGGCGTAGCCCGTCCCGTCGTTGTCGTGGCCCGAGTTGCGGTTCAAGGCGCGCAGCTCGCGCTGTCCGCCGTCGTCGACGGTGACCAGGAGGCGACCGCCGCCCTCCTCGAAGGCGAGCGCGCGCGGCGCGGGGAAGCCCAGCTGCGGATCCAGGGGCGCCGCGCTGGGATCGGGCGGCAGCACGTCACGGCGCGTCCCGTCGGCCAGGCGCACGGAGACGACGCGGTCCGCGCCGCGCTCGGCCACGACGACGCGTCCGCGCTCGAAGGGGTCGTGCGCGACGCCCCAGGGCTCCGCGAGCCCCGCGGTCACGGTGGACACGACCGGCCCGGACGGCGTGAAGCGCACGCGCAACAGCGCGTCGCCGACCGTCAGCACCGCGTCCGCCGGCGAGAGCGCCGCGACGCCGCGCGGACCGACCAGCGCGCCGGGGACGCCCGCCGCGGTGGTCACGGTTCCGTCCGCGAGGTCGACCCGGTGCAGGTCCCAGTCGCCGCCGACCAGGGTCGCGACGAAGGCCGTCTCGCCGCGCGGGTCGAGCGCGAGCGCGGTCGGCACTCCGGACCCGGACGCGACCTCTCCGTCGGAGTCGCCCGTCGCCAGCGCGACGCGCCGCAGGCGCCAGCTCGCGGAGCTCGGCTCCTCCAGCACCAGGGCGTCGAGGCCGTCCCCGACCGGCACGGCCGCCGCGACGTGGTTCAGCCCGCTCCCCGTCCAGTCCGCCGTGACCTCGTCCGCGCGCCGCGGGTGGCGCAGGAACTCGATCGAGCGGCCGACCATCGCGGGCCGCGTGATGGAGAGGTCCGACGTGCCCGTCTCCGGCAAGCGGACGCTGTCCGCGTCGACCGGCTGCACGCGCCCCCTCACGTGGTCCTGTCGAACGGAGCAGACGCGGTACTCGCGGCGCAGGGCCGGGTCGTCCTGGATCGCGAAGACCGCCTCGGGGTCGCTCGGCAGCGCGACGAACTGCTCGTTCGGTCGGCGCCACTGGAACACGACGCGCAGGTCGTCGCCCTCCGCGTCGCGCACGGAGAACGGGACGCCGATGCCGCCGAGGTCGTCGTCGCTGGCGAAGACGATCAGGCCGTTGTCCAGGTCCAGGATCGGCGCCTGGTTGTTGTCCACGCGGAAAGGCGGCGTGACGAAGCCGTCGCCCTCGATCGTCGCGTCGATCGGCGTGAAGCGCAGCGCGACGTCGCGCTCGAGCTTCGGCAGGTCGACGTCGGTGTCCCAGAAGAAGGTGATGTCCACGCCGCTCGACGGCGCGGAGAGTCCGGTCACGGCGAGCGCCGGCGTGCCGCTCGAGCCGCCCGGCCGCGCGAGCGACCACGCGTCCTCCCCCGCGACCTGCCACTCGACGCGCATGTCGACGAGGTCGGACGAGGTGTCCGACAAGCGCACGCCGACCGGCACGACGCCCGACGCCTCGTTCGACGGTACGTTCGCGCTCTCCACCACCGGCGCGTCGTTGCCCAGGCCCAGCTGGTTCGCGTTCGCGCCCAGCACGATCGACGAGACGCCGTCGAGCTCCGCCCACACGTTCACCGACGGCACGAACGATCCGTCGTCGGGCAGGCCCGGCTCGGCGGCGAAGTCCCACGACAGCACGTACTCGGTGCCCCCGGCCGACCCGGGGTACGCCGCCGGGTTCTGCGCGCCGCCGAGCTGCGTCATGCGCTCCGTCGCCCCGCCCGCGATCTGGTAGTAGAGCGTGACGAGCGGCGCGTCGCCGTCCGCGTCGATCACGCGGAAGCGCAGCTGCGCCGGGCTCTGCTGGCTGCCCTGCACCGACAGGGCCGCGATCGTGCTCGGGGCGTCCGCCTCGTCGTCGTTCGAGGCGCCGAAGATCGCGGCGAGGCCCGAGTTGCAGCCGGCCAGCGGCGCGGTGACGACGAACAGACAGAGGGCGAGCCGGGCTCGGCGCATGGGGACTCCAGGGGTGGTTCGGAAGCGAGGGCGGGGTCCGGCGCCGGTGGAGAGCGCCGCGCCCGGGGATCGGGCGTTCGAGGGGTCCATGAGGCCGCCGGCCGTTCTCGCCCCCGCCATCTCGAAAATACTCGCGATCCCCCCGGATCGCACCCCGCGGCGTCGTGGCGGGGCGCCGCTCCCCGCGCTACCGTGCCCCACCGCGTCTCCGCGACCGCAACCCCTGCCGCACGAACACATGTTCCAGACCCTCACGCTCTGCGCCGTCCTGTCCGTCCCCGCCGCCGCTCCCACCGTCGGAGCCGACAAGGTCGAGCTCGCCTGGCGCCTGCCCGAGGGCGCGGTGTATCGAGTCGAGACCTCCGCCGAGACGATCTCGACGACGACGGCGATGGAGACCGAGCAGTCGGAGACGATGGAACAGCGGCGCACGAACCACGTGCGCGTCGTCGAGGTCGACGGCCGCGGCAACATGCGCCTGTCGATGACGACGCAGTCGCTGTTCATGCGCAAGGAGTCGTCGATGATGACGATCCGCATGTCGGCGACGCGCGACGAGGACGGCAAGCCCGACGTCGACGCGACGGTGACGACCGAGGTGCCCGGCTTCGAGACCGCGTCCTTCGAGTCCTTCTTCGAGGCGGTGGGCGCGAACCTCCTGGACCTCGAGTACGCCATCCACCTCTCGCCCGACGGCTCGGTCATCAAGTCGTCGGTGGACGGTGACCCCTTCGCCAGCCTGCCCGCCGACGACCTGGCGACGTCGATCGCGAAGCAGGCGATCGAGCTGATGATCTCCCCCGACGAGCTGGCCGAGACGGCCGTCGCCGAGATGTTCGTCAAGCTGCCCGCGGGCTTCGTCGAGGTCGCCGGCGACTGGCCGGTGCAACACGACATGAACTCGGTCGGCGTCGCGATGTCCGGCACCGGGCGCACGCGCCTGGACGAGCTGCGCGACGAGGGCGGCGCGCAAGTGGCGGTGCTGAAGCGCGACCTGCGCTACAAGGTCGACACGGACGGCCTCGAGGAGAAGATGGAAGAGCTCATGGCGCTCTCCTACGCGCAGGCCGGCATCGACCTCGACTTCGGCGTCGACCTGTCGTGCGAGCCGCTCGACTCCGCCTCGACCGTCGAGTGGGACGTCGCCGGCGGCTTCTGCCGCTCGATCCGCTGGGAAGAGATGCGCCTGCCGATGACCGGCACGATCCGCGTCGGCCCGCAAGCGGTCGACATGGACATGCACGTCGAGATCGCGAACAGCCGCGCGAGCTGGTCGCGCGTCGAGCCGCGCTGACGCGGCGCGCAGGTCACTCGCCGAACTGGTGCGCGAGCGCCCCGATCGCCAGCGCGCCGTCCCGCGGCACGAAGGCGCTCAGCACGTCGCGCACCGTGTCGCGGTCGGGGCGACCGCCGTCGCGCTCGAGGTGCTCGATCAGCGCGCCGAAGTCCACCTGTGACGTCGCCAGGAAGCGGTCGACCGCGCCGCGCAACCGGCGCTCGTACTGCTTCTCGACCAGGCGGCGCTGCGGCCACAGGAACCACTGGTCGACGTGCCGCAGCAAGAACGCGTGCACGGGCTTCAGGAACAGCGCGGTCGACACGACCACGTAGTACGCGATCGACGCCGGCCAGGGCAGGCCGACGGCCGCGGGCACCGCGAACACGGCGACCGCGATCGCGAGCCACGCGAGGTACCGCAGGATCACGGCGTAGCCGACGAGCTGCATCGAGAGCGAGCGCTCCATGATGCGGTTCTCCTGCGCGAGGAAGGCGCCGACGCGCTGCGCGACGACCTCGGCGCCGTCCTCCTCGACGGCGCGCATGTGGCGCAGCTCCAGCTGACCCGCGTACCACAGGAGCGGCGCGAACGCGCGCTCGTCGGCCTCCCCCACCGGGAAGGACGCGAAGTAGCCGTCGCGCGACGCGCGGTAGTCCTCGAACAGGCGGAAGCACGCCGCGTCCGCGGCAGCCGTCTCGCCGCGCAGGATCTCCCTTGCGCACGTGTCCAGCGCCGCGCGGCGCGGGTCTCCGTCCAGTAACGCGCCGCGCACCTCGCGGTAGCGGTCCAGCCACAGGAAGACGTCGACGTCCTCGACGAACCACGACGGCATGCCGGACGCGTGTTCCTCGAGCGCCCGCAGGCGCGGCGCGAGCCAACGCTCGTCGGCGCGGAACAGCGCGCGCCGCAGCACGGCGAACGTCAACACGGACAGCGACCACGGCGCCGCGTCCGCGTGCGCCTCGCGCGTGCCGGCGAAGAGCGCCGCGAACTCCTCGAACGGCAGCTCCTCGGCCAGGCGACACCACAGGGGTTCCGTCGTGCGGTCGAACCAGGCCGGCGGGTAGCCGCGACCCGCCTCGCGCCAGTCGGTGATCTCCGCCAGCAGCGCCACCGCTCGCCGCGAGGTGTCCGCGTCCAGCGGGTCGCGACAGGCCGCGTAGAGCCAGCCGGCGAGCAGCTCGCCGCCGCCCGCGACGCGCGCGCCTTCGATCAGGACCCGTAGGAAGGCCAGGGGGTCGTCCGGCTCCAGCTCCTCGACGACGAGCGCGCGCCGCGCCCACGCGCGCTGCGGGTCGCCCTGATCCTCGGCGAGTTCCGCCGCGACGGCGCGCAGGTCGCGGCCCTCCAGCTCGTAGGGCCCGGCGGCGTCGCGCGGGCCTGCCGTCGCCTCTTCGGCCGCCGCGTCGGGCCGCGGTCGCGCGACGCCCCCCGACGGCGCGGGCGCGCCGTATCGCAGCTCCTCGTCCAGGCGCTCGTACCCCGCGCGCAACCGCTGGAACTCCTCCGGCGCGCGCTCGGGCTTGTAGCGGCGCAACCAGCGGTTGTACGCGCGCTTCAGGTCCTTGCGGTCGAAGCCCTGCTCCAGCTCGAAGAACGCGCGCGGGTCGTCGCGCAAGAGGTCCCAGTCCGGCGAGTCGTCCATCGCCCGATCAGTCGCGGAGCAGGAAGCGCGAGAACTTGATCACGATCCACAGCGCCGCCGCGACGAAGATCCAGATCGGCACGCCGCGTCCGGCGCGCGTCGTGCCCAGCGCGTCCTCGTCGAACCACACGCGCTCGAGCTCGTGGAGCTCGGGGTACTCGTCGCGCCACAGGCGGATCGTGCGGCGCGCCTCGCGGAACCGCGCGCCGTTGCGCAGCGTGGTCGCGGAGCGGCGCTTCAGCTCCGCGGCTTGCTGCGCGTTCGCGCGCAACAGCCGCCGGACGAAGTCCGCGAAGGCGGCGTCGGCGCGCGGGTCGGCGGTGCCGGCGTCGATCGCAGGGCGCGCGTCGATCACGGCGCGCAGCCGCCGCGCGCGTTGCGACAGGGCCGGCGCGCGCGAGACGTCGAGCGCGTCGAGCCGCGCGCGCAGGGCGGCGGGGTCCTCGTCCAGCAGGTCGCGCGCGACCGCGGAGAGTCCCTCGCGAACCGCGCCCTCGTCGTACGACTCGACGTGGTCGCCCCCGCCGCGGGCGACGCGGCGCGCGCGGCGCAGCTCCATCACCCGCGCGTGATCCTGCGCCGGATCCAGGCGCAGGGCCTCGGCGAGGTACGCGCGCCCGGCCCCCTCAGTCATCCGCGGGGTCCTCCACCGGGTCGTACGGGAAGCCCAGCGCGGCGAGGCAGGTCAAGAGGTCGAGCCGCGCGGCCTCGAAGGCGTCCCGGTCCCCGGCGTACATCGCGCGCTCGTAACCGTCGACGGCCTCCTCGAGGCGCGCCCGCGACACCGTCGCCACCTCGCGCAGCACGTTCTCGGCGCGCCGCAACAAGCGCTGGTTCTCGAGGTCGTCGCGCGGATAGAACTTCACGTCCCGCATGCGCTCGCGCGCGCGCTCCACCTCCGCGTCGGACAGCCCGCTCTGCTCCTGTCGCAACACCGTGCGGAAGCGCTGGTCGGTCCCGGGGACGAGCGCCTCGACCTCCAGCAGACCGTTCAGGTCGTAGGTGAAGCGCACGGCGATCTCGCGCCCCGCCGGGCCGGCGGGGATGCCCGCGACGCGCAGCTCGCCGAGCTTCAGGTTGTCGGCCGTGCGCCGCGCCTCGCCCTGGTAGATGCGCAGGAGGATCTCGGTCTGGCCGTCGTCCAGCGTCTGATAGAACTCCTCGCGGGACACCGGGATCGTCGTGTTGCGGTGGATGACGGGGCTGAAGTAGCCCTCCGCGCGGCGCGCGCCGAACTCCTTCACGACCTCGACGCCCAGCGTGAACGGGCAGACGTCGGTCAACACCAGGTCCTCGACCGCCTCGTCGCCCTCGATCAACGCCGCTTGCACCGCGGCGCCCAGCGCGACCGCGCGGTCGGGATCCAGGTCGCGGCGCGGCGCGCGGCCGTGCCGGGCCTCGATCAGCTCGTGCACGATCGGCATGTTGGTCGCGCCGCCGACGAGCAGCACCTCGTCGACGTCGCCCCAGCCGTGACGCGCGTCGCGCAACGCGCGCGCGACCGGCGCGGCGAGCCGCTCGCGCAGGTCCCCGACGACGCCCGCGAAGGCGGCGCGGTCCAGCTCGTGCACGCGCGTGTCGTCCGCGAACCAGCCGCGCTCGTCGGGCACGCGGACGCGCGCCACCGGTTCGGTCGACAGGGCGCGCTTCGCCGCTTCGACCTCGGCGCGCAGGCGCGCGACCAGCGCGGGCGACCGCATCTCGGCCTCTTCCAGGTGCCGGCCCTCGGCGCGCAACACCCACGCGACGACCGCGTCGGTGAAGTCCTCGCCGCCCAGGCGGCTCTCGCCGGCCGACGACAGGATCTCGAGCGTGCCCTCGAAGACCTCCATCACCGTCACGTCGAAGGTGCCGCCGCCCAGGTCGAACACCAGCAGCGTGCGGCTCTCCCGCGCGTCGTGGAACCCGTACGCGAGCGCCGCCGCGGTCGGCTCGTGGATGACGC
>JAUHYB010000608.1 GCA_030426745.1 bacterium | reverse complement strand
TCGTGGGCCCGGCGGTCGAGGCGATGGCCGCGACCTTCGCCGAGGACTGGCAGCTCGCGACGGGCCAGGGCCTGCACCCGCGCGGCACCGAGCACCAGCTGGAACCGCAGCCCGAGGCCGGCCCCGTGGACGTGCAAGTCATCCCGTCCGGCCCCGCCTTCGAACCGAAGGCGATGCAGGAGCTGCTCCTGACCGCGCTCTACGCGGCGCGCGACTCGGTCACCTTGACGACGCCGTACTTCGTGCCCGACGACTCGCTGTTGATGGCGATCCAGTCCGCGGCGCTGCGCGGCGTCGACGTGACGATCATCGTCCCGAAGCGCAACGACTCGCGGCTGGTGCACTACGCGAGCCGCTCGCACTTCGACGACCTCCTGCAGGCCGGCGTCCGCATCGCCGCCTACCAGTCGGGCCTCCTGCACACCAAGTCGATCGTGATCGACAACGACTTCGCGGTCTTCGGCACAGTGAACCTGGACATGCGCAGCATGTGGCTGAACTTCGAGCTGTCGCTGTTCGTGTACGACGAGGCGTTCGCCTGCGAGCTGCGCGTGCTGCAGGAGCGCTACGTC
This sequence comes from bacterium, assembly GCA_030426745.1. Lineage (GTDB taxonomy): Bacteria > Planctomycetota > UBA1135 > UBA1135 > JACKHV01. Next base: position 1,364 of record JAUHYB010000608.1, on the reverse strand, counting down.
GAGGAGAGCGAGTGCATCGACCCCGTCCGCTGGCGCGCGCGACCCGCCGCGCAACGCCTGGTCGAGAACGTCGTGCGCCTGGTCGGTCCGTTGCTCTGACATCCGGCGCCATGGATCGGCGGGCCTTCCCAGCCGCCCGGCGGAGCCGGCGCCGTCCGCTGCGTTCGCCGTGCCCGGGCCCGGGAGTCGGATCTTGCGCAGCGGGCGGTTCGCCGTCCGCCACGGTGCGGCGCTCGGGGAGGTCGAGGCGCGGTCCCGCCCGCTCGAGCGCGCGCCGTCGAGGGACCCCCCGGAAGCGCCCGGAACGGTCGATCCGGGCCGGTTTCGCGCGGGGCGCGGCCGGGCCCCGCCCCGGGCGTCGAGAGGGCTCTCCAGTCGCCGGAACGAGTGTGCCGATATGGGACTCGTCATGGCTCGGATCCTCTTGATCGACGACGAGACCGCGGTGCGCGAGGTGCTCGCTCGGCTGCTCACGGCCGAGGGGCACGAGGTGCTCGCCGTGGAGGACGGAACGGACGCGGTGCGATACGTCGAGGAGGGCGAGATCGAGCTCGTCATCACCGACCTGATCATGCCGGGGCAAGAAGGCATGGCGACGATCGGCGCGCTGCGCGCGCGCTGGCCGCGGCTGCCGATCCTCGCGATCTCCGGCGGCGGACGCCTGGCCGCCGGCGACCTGCTCCCCGTCGCGCGCCGCATGGGCGCGACCGCGACCCTGCCGAAGCCGATCAACGGCGAGCGCTTGCGCGAGGCGGTCGCCGAGCTGGCGCCGTAACGAGCCCGGCTCCGTACCTTCGCCCACCCCGATCACACGCCGTTCTTGATCACGTCGCGCGCGACGACGATGCGCTGGATCTCGTTCGTGCCCTCGTAGATCCGCGTCACCCGCGCGTCGCGGTAGAGCTTCTCGACCGGGTACTCCGCCGAGTACCCCATCCCGCCGTAGATCTGCACGGCGCGGTCGACGATGCGATCCAGCGCCTCCGACGCGAACAGCTTCGTCATCGCCGACTGTCGCGTGAAGCGCTGTCCCTCGTCGCACATCCACGCGGTGCGGTAGATCATCGACTCCATCGCGTAGATCTCCGTCGCGCTGTCCGCCAGCATCCACTGGATCGCCTGGTGGCCGCTGATCGGCTTGCCGAAGGCGACGCGCTCGTTCGCGTAGTTCGTCGACAGCGTCAGCGCCTCCTTCGCGCATCCCAGGCAGTTCGCGCCCAGCGCCAGGCGCCCGCGATCCAGCGTCCCCATCGCGATCTTGAAGCCCTGGCCGACCTCGCCCAGCCGGTAGTCGTCGGAGATGCGCACGTCGTCGAAGGCCAGCGTCACGGTGCTCGAGCCCTTCTGCCCCATCTTCTCCTCGG
>JAUHYB010000607.1 GCA_030426745.1 bacterium | reverse complement strand
ACACGATCTTCAGCGTCAAGCGCCTGATGGGTCGCGGCCTCGCGGACGTGCAGGACGACCTGGCCGCCTTCCCGTTCCCCGTCACGGAGAACGAGCGCGGCCTGCTGCAGATCGACGTGCACGGCAAGCCGGTCACGCCACAGGAGGTGTCCTCGCTGATCCTCATGCGCGTGCACGACCTGGCCTGCCGCGCGATGGACGGCCACGAGGTCGTCAAGGCGGTCATCACCGTCCCCGCCTACTTCGACGAGACCCAGCGACAGGCCACGCGCGACGCCGCGCGGCTCGCCGGCATCGAGGTGCTGCGCATCATCAACGAGCCGACCGCGGCCAGCCTCGCCTACGGCCTCGACCAGAAGGGCGAGGGCACGGTCGTCGTCTACGACCTGGGCGGCGGCACCTTCGACGTGTCGATCCTGCGCATCGAGGACGGCGTGTTCCGCGTGCTGTCGACGTCGGGCGACACCCACCTCGGCGGCGACGACCTGGACCGCGCGCTGGTCGACCTGATCCGCGAGGACCTGGCCGAGCAGCTCGGCGCCGAGGACCTCGCCGACCCGGCCTTCGAGCGCGCCGCGCGCTTGGCCGCCGAGAAGTGCAAGGTCGAGCTGTCCGCGCACCCCAGCGCCGACCTGCACCTGATGGTGCCCGACCGCCGCATCGCGTACCGCCGCACGATCACGCGCGACGAGTTCGAGGCCGCGATCGCCCCGCTCGTCGAGCGCACGATCGACGCCTGCCGCCTGGCGCTGTCCGACGCGGACCTCGAGGTCGGCGACATCGACGAGGTCGTGATGGTCGGCGGCTCGACGCGCGTCCCCGCCGTGCTGCGCCGCGTCGAGGAGTTCTTCGCGCGCAAGCCGCACACCGAGCTCAACCCCGACGAGGTCGTCGCGCTCGGCGCCGCGGTGCAAGCGCACGTCCTGACCGGCGGCAGCCGCGACATCCTCCTGATGGACGTCATCCCGCTGTCGCTCGGCCTCGAGACGATGGGCGGCGCCGTCGACAAGGTGATCGCGCGCAACTCGACCATCCCCTGCCAGGCGACCGAGGGCTTCACGACGCACGTCGACAACCAGACGGGCATCGACTTCAACATCGTGCAGGGCGAGCGCGAGCTCGCGTCGGACAACCGCAGCCTCGGCCGCTTCAAGCTGACCGGCATCCCGCCGATGCCGGCCGGCATGCCGAAGGTCGCGGTGCGCTTCCACGTGGACGCCGACGGCCTGTTGACGGTCACGGCGAAGGAGGAGTCCTCCGGCGCCAGCGCCAGCATCGAGGTGCAACCGATGCACGGCCTGACCGACGAGGAGGTCGAGACGATGCTGCAGGCGTCCTTCGAGAACGCGCAGGCCGACTTCGACGCGCGCCGCGTCGTCGACCTGAAGGCGGAGCTCCAGACGATGCTGCGCGCGACCGAGAAGCACCTCGAGGGCGCCCGCGACGGGCTGGACCCCGAGAGCGTCGCCGACCTCGAGGACGCCGTGAAGGACGGCAAGCGCGCGATGGACCTCACCGACCCGCGCGAGATCCAGGCGATCCGCGACAGCTTCGAGCGCGCGACGCTGCCGCTCGCCGCGCTGCTCATGGACTCGGTCGCGAAGTCCGCGCTGGCCGGCAAGAAGCTCGAGGACGTCTGATCGGCCCGAGGCCGGAGGAACCGCGATGTCCGACACCATCGGCTGGCGCGACAGCGACGAGATCGGCTACCGCCTGGAGGAAGCGCACCCCGAGAAGAACCCGCTCGAGCTGCGCTTCACGGAGCTGCACCGCTTGGTCACCGAGCTCGAGGGCTTCGAGGACGACCCGAAGGCGTCGAACGAAGCGATCCTCGAGGCGATCTTGCTCGCGTGGCTCGGCGAGCGCGACTGACGCGAGGCGAAGGTACCGTGCCGGGTGCAGAATCGTCGGGTTAGCGCGCAGCGGCGGCCTTCCGG
>JAUHYB010000119.1 GCA_030426745.1 bacterium | reverse complement strand
CCCGCGCCGTCGCCCAACAGCGGCGCGCCCAGCACGAGCGCGCTGGTCCGCACCAGGTACAGGCCGAACGCGGCCAGCGTACCGACTTGGGGGAGGGCGAGGTCCATCGGTTCAGGACAGGCCGAAGGCCGGCAGCTTGGACAGGATCTCGATGGTGTAGTCCTGCAGGAGTTGCAGCGCGGGCGCGAGCAACATCAGGCTGACGAGCATCACCGCGAACATCTTCGGGATGAGGCTCATCGTCTGTTCCTGCACCGACGTCAGCGCCTGGAAGAGGCTGACGGCGAGGCCGACGATCAGGCCGACGATCAACACGGGACCCGCCAGGACGATGGTCGTCAGCAGGAGGTCGCGCGCGAGGTCGGTGATCTGCAGTTCGATGTCGGGCATCGTTCTCTCTCCGGTTCCGGTCCGCCTAGACGGCGATGAAGGAAGTCACGACCGAGTGGCAGACGAGGTGCCAGCCGTCGACCAGCACGAACACGAGGATCTTGAACGGCGTCGAGATCATCACGGGGGGCAACATGAACATGCCCATGGACAGCAGGATGCTGGACACGACCAGGTCGATGACCAGGAACGGCAGGAACAGCAGGAAGCCCATCTGGAAGGCGGTCTTCAGCTCGCTCAGCACGAAGGCCGGCACGACGACGGAGAACGGCAGGTCCTCCGCGGTCTGCACGTCGCCCTCGAACTCGCTCATCTCGGCGAACAGCGCCAGCTCGGACTCGCGCGTGTTGGCGACGAGGAAGCCGCGCATCTCGCTCCACGCGACCTCCGCGGCGACGTCCGACTCGAGCTCGCCGGCCTGGTACGGCACGTAGGCCTTCTCGTAGATGCGCTCGCCGATCGGCGCCATGACGAAGGTCGTCAGGAACAACGCCAACCCGATGATCACCGGGTTCGGCGGCAGCTCGTTGACGGACAGCGCGCGGCGCACGAACGACAGGACGATCACGATGCGCGTGAAGCTCGTGATCGAGATCAGCACCGCGGGCAAGAGCGAGAGCACCGTGAGCAGCACGGCGATCTCGACCGCGGTCGACAGGCGCTTCTCGCCCTCGGCGGCGCCCTCGGCGGCCCCCTCGGCAATGTCGTCGGACGCGCCGGTCGCGTTCTCGAAGGCCGCGATCCCGCCGAGCGACTCGAAGGCGTTCGCGGACGCCGGCGCGCCCCCGGTCGCCTGCGCGAAGGCGGCGCGGGGGAAGCAGAGCGCGATCGCCAGGACCGCGAGTGTCAGGACGCGTCGCAGCATCAGCCCATCACCCCTTCCAGGCCCAACGTCGGCGTCGCGGCGGGGCGCGCCTGGGCGCGCGGCGCGGCGGCCTTCTCCGGGCGGCGGCGAGCGCGGCGCGCGGGTGCGTCGCCCGCGGGCCGTTCGTCGGCGCGCGACGCGGCGGCCTTCTTCGGCGCGGCCTTCCGGGTCGCGCGCTTCGGGCGCGCGGGGCGCGGCTCCTGGTCGGCGGCCGGACGCGCGGCGGCCTGTGCGGCGGGCGCGGGCTCGGTCGCGCGTCGCGCGGACGCCGCCTGGTTCGTGTTCGCGTCCGTGTTCGCCTTCGACGTCGCGGCGCGGCGCGCGGGGCGCGCGTCGGCCGTGTGGCTCACCGCGTCGAGCAGCTGGGCGACCGCGGTGCGGCGCTCGGCGGACGGCGCGGCCTGCGCGCGCAGCGGCTTCGCGGGGCCGACGCCGGCGCGCGTCTTCGACAGCGCGTCCTGCACGTGGGCCAGCGCGCGCTGGAAGGTCCGGTCCTGGGCGCCGGGACCGCGGTCCCCGGCCTCGCGCGGCTCGCTCGCCTCGTCGGGCGCGGTCGTCACGGGGTCGAGCTCCGCGATCGCGGTGACCTCCTTGTCGCCCAGGCCCAGCGCGAAGGTGCGGTCGTAACAGCGCACGACCGCCAGGCGTTGCTTGCCGCCGAGCGGCAACACGTCGAGCACTTGCAGCGAGCGCTGGTTCGCGCGCGTCCGCAGGTTGCCGGCGACGAGGCGCTTGAAGCCCCACGCGACGCCCGCGATCGCGACGATCAACAGGACGCACACGGTGGCGTAGCGCGTCAGGTCGGGGCCGTCGGTCCCGCCGAAGCCGGCGGCGGCGGCCGGAGCCTCTTGGACGAGCGGGAGCAGGGCGAGCGGAAGGGGATTCGGCATGGTCGGTTCCTCGTCCGCCGGGAAAGCAACGGCTGTGCCAACCCCTCGATCGGCCCTGGCGACCCCGCGCGCCGCGATCGGTCCCGCGTCGCCCCTCGCGACGGCTGTCGAAGATCTCGACACCTGTCGAGGAGCGCGACAGGCGGTCGCGCGTCGAGCGGCGCTCGCCCGGAACGAATCGCCGCGGGGCGGAAGGATCTTCCGGGTCGCGCGCGCGCCGCGTCGGCCCGGCCGTCACCCCTCGACGGGCGGCCGATCCCCGCCCCGCGCAGCTCCTGTTGAGCCCGCGCCGCCTTCGTCCCAACTTAGGCGCCACGCGCTCGCCGCCCCGGCCGGCGCCCGACCCCCAGCCTCCATGATCACCCGACTCCCCGCCGACTCGCGCGGCGCCGCCGACTTCGGCTGGCTCCAGGCCCGCTACTCCTTCTCCTTCGGCCAGTACCACGACCCCGCGCGGATGGGCTTCTCGCACCTGCGCGTCCTGAACCAGGACCGCGTGCAGCCGGCGCAGGGCTTCCAGCCGCACGGCCATGAGAACATGGAGATCATCACCTACGTGCTCGAGGGCGCGCTGGAGCACAAGGCGACGACCGACGAGGGCGGCGTGTTGAAGCCCGGCGAGGTGCAGCTGATGTCCGCGGGCACCGGCGTGCGCCACTCCGAGGTCAACCCGAGCGAGACCGAGCCGCTGCACCTCCTGCAGATGTGGGTGCTGCCCGCGAAGGCCGGGACGACGCCGAGCTACCAGCAGAAGGACTTCGACGCGCAGCTCGACGGCGCGCTGCCGCTGGTCGTGTCGCCGGACGGCGCGGACGGGTCGCTGGTGATCGGCCAGGACACGCGGCTCTACGCCGGTCGCCCGCGGGCCGGCCAGGAGTTGCGCGTCGCGCTGCCCGAGGGGCGCCGCGGCTGGCTGCACGTGGCGGTCGGTTCGATCGAGCTGAACGGTGAGGTCCTCGAGGCCGGCGACGACGCCGCGATCGAGGGCGAGACCGAGCTCGTGATCCGCGGCCGCGAGGCGAGCGACCTCGTGCTGTTCGACCTCGCGTGAGCCAGCGCGCGGACGAGCGGGGCGCCGCGAGTCGCCGTCACGTGTCGCCGCGCTCGCCGCCCGATTGGCCCCCCCGCGCACCCATCCCCTATCCTCGCCGCCATGCAGCCCAAAGAGACGCCCGCCGACTTCCCCATCGAGGACCTGATCGCTCGCCGCTGGAGCCCCCGTTCGTTCACCGACCAGCGCGTCGATCCGGGCGCGCTGTCGCGGTGCCTGGAGGCCGCGCGCTGGGCCGCGTCGTGCTTCAACGAGCAACCCTGGCGCTACCTGGTCGCGGACCGGCACGCCGACCCGGAGGGTCACGAGCGCCTGGCGTCGTGCCTCGTCGAGGCGAACGCGGCGTGGGCGACGAAGGCGCCGGTGCTGCTGCTGGTCTGCGCGCGCACGACGTTCACGCGGAACGACAAGGCGAACCGCCACGCCGGGTACGACGCGGGGCAGGCGACGGCGCAGCTGGCGCTGCAGGCGACCGCCGAGGGCCTGGTGCTGCACCAGATGGCGGGCTTCGACGCGCAAGCCGCGCGCGAGCGCTGCGCGATCCCCGAGGAGTACGAGCCCTACGCGATGATCGCGCTGGGCCACCACGGGCCGGCGGACGCGCTGGAAGGCGAGTTGCGCGAGCGCGAAGCCGCGCCGCGGTCGCGTCGACCGCAGGCGGAGTTCGTCTACGGCTCGCGCTTCGGCGAGACGCGCTGACGCGCGCTCAACCCGCCATGTCGCAGGAACCGCCGGCCTCGTCCAGGCCGGCGTACAGGTTCCGGCGGCGGCCCGCGTTGCGCACGCGGTCCAGGAGCCCGGAGACGCGCTGCTTCTCGGCCTCGACGGCCTCGCGCGCGATCGCGTTCAGCTTGACGAGGTTCTCGAGCGACGCCACGACGTGCTCGCGCTCGGCCTCCGACAGGTTCTGACGCTCCGCCGCGACGGTCTGGAAGACCGACTGCAGCGCGGCGCAGCGGTCGCGCAGGCGGTCGAACTCCTGCGGCTTCGCGTCGTCCGACTGGATGCGCGACAGGAGCTGGGACATCGTCCGTTCGAGCTCCTCGAGCTCGTGGAAGCGCTGGAACGACTGCACGGCTAGGCCTGCGCGCCTTCGATCTGCACCTGACGCCACGCCTCCAGCAGCGTCATCAAGACGTCCTGCGCCGCGTCGATGCGCGACGGGTCGCGCTCGATCACGGCCTGGCCCAGCTCGTTCAGGCAGAAGCCGTAGAGCTCGTTCAGGTCCTTCGCCACGTCGGGGTTCGCCTCGTGGTTCAGCGTGATCCGCAGCTCGGTGATGATGTCCTCGGACTTGCGGATCCACTCGACCTGCTCGCGGCTGCCCGCCTCGCACCGCTTGGCCTGCAGCAAGTAGCGGATCGCGCCCTCGTAGAGCATGCGCAGGATCTTGACCGGCGGAGCGGTCTCCACCGCGTTGACGAGGTAGGCGTCGGCTGCTTGGTTCGCGGACATGTCGGGCTCCGGTGGGGAGGGTCGGGGATCAGAAGGAGTTCAGGATGCTGATCAGCGAGCTGCTCTGCGCGTTCAGCTGGCCCATCAGCTCTTCGAGCGACGAGAAGCGCGCGCGCTGCTGCTCCTCGAAGGTCGCGACGTAGGTCTCGAGGCGCTCGATCTCGTTGTCGTAGCGCTTCATCGTCTCGCGGATCGTGTCGTCGCGCGCGTCGAAGATGGAGTCGACGTACTCGCCGTCCGCGACCTCGATCGGGTCAAGCAGGCGGTCGATCGCGCGGTCCAGCGTGGCCATCAGGCCCGAGTCCGCCGTCGTGTCGACGTAGTATGCCGGCGAGGTCGCGTCGACCCCGCCGTTGTCGAAGCCGTCGGTGTCGACGAACAGGTCCGCCAGCAGCTCGACGTTCTCGGCCAGCTTCTCGTCGAAGGTGGCCTCGTTCATGATCAGCGTGCCGTCGGTCGTGGTCTTGATGCCCAGGAGGCCCAGCGTCGCGAAGCCCGTCGTGTCGTTCGCGACGGTGTCGAGGTCCAGGTCGAACAGCGCGCTGTTCAGGGTCGACCGCACGGACGTCAGGATCGAGTCGCCGAACAGGTCGCCGCCGACGCCGTCGTCCTCGCTGTACTTGTTCTGGTCGTTGATGAAGTTCATCACCTCGTTGTAGGCGTCGATGAACTCGTTCATCTGCTCCTTCACGACCTCGCCGTCCGCGTCCACGGTGAACTGCACCACCGTGCCGGGGTCCGAGGAGATCGCGTCGATGTCGACCCCCTGGATGACGCCGTTGAAGCTGTTGTCCGCGCGCTCGACGTGCAGGCCGTCGATCAGCGCCGCGGCGTTCATGCCGACGGTGATGTTGTTCGCGCTCTGCGCGACGCCGTTGCCGTCCGGGCCGGTGCCGTCGATGGACAGGCCGGCGATGTCCGTCGCGATGCCGGAGATGCGCGCGTCCTCGCCGGTCTCCTTGGACGAGATCACCAGCTGGTAGCTGTCCGTGCCCGCGCCGGTGTTCACCACGCTGGCCGTGACGTCGTCGCCGGCCAGGTCGTTGATGCTGGACGCGATCTCGTACAGGCTCGACTCGCCGGCGTTGACGGCGATGTCGTACTGCGTCGAACCGACGGTGAAGGACAGCTGCTGGCCGTCGACCGTCGCGAGGTCGGCCTCGGGGTCGGAGATCGCGTCGAATGCCCAGCGGTCCGCTTGCGCCATCGACAACACCTCGATCGTGTGCGAGCCGGCCTGGGCCGTCCCGTTCACCGAGAAGTTCGCCACGCCCTCGTGGCTGGCCTCCACCTTGAACGCGAGGAAGTCGGACAGCTTCGACAGCTTCGAAGCCTGGTCCTGCAGCTCGCTCAGGTGGCCCTTCAGGGTGCCGAGCAGGCTCAACTTGGACTGCTCGACGTCCTTCTTGGCCTGCAGTTGCTGGATCGGGATGCGCTCCGCCGACACCAGCGCCGAGATGATGGCGTTGGTGTCGAGTCCGCTCGCGAGTCCGCCGAAGCTGATCATGGTCTCTCTGCCTTTCCGGACCGGGGGTCCGGGTCGGGTTATCGGACGGTTCGGCGGTCCGGATGAGCCGCGAGCGCGATCCGATTCGCGCGCGGCGCGCCGCGCTCTCCGCCGCGGGACGAGCCGGAAAAGTCTTCCGCGTCGCGCGCGCCCGGACCTGCCCGCTACGCAGAGAAGGACCCCGCTTTCGAGGCGGGATCCTTCTCCGGAACGATGGCCGAGCCACGTTCGACGAGCGGGCTCCCGGGGGAGCTCGCCCGTCGGGGACGCGTTAGCCGAGGAGGTTCAGCGCGAGCTGGGGCTGCTGGTTCGCTTGCGCGAGGACCGAGGTGGCCGCCTGCTGCATGATGTTGTTCTTCGTCAGCATGGCGGTCTCCTTCGCCACGTCGACGTCGCGGATGCGGCTCTCGGCGGCCGAGAGGTTCTCGTGCACGTTACGGATCGACGCGAACGAGCTCTGCAGGCGGTTCTGCGTGGCGCCGAGGGCACCGCGCGAGGTGTTGATGTCGTCGATCGCCGTGTCGAGCGCCGTGATGGCGGCCTGGGCGTTCGTGACGTCGTCGGCCTGCAGCGAGTCGATCGAGAGGTTCGACGTCGTCATGTCCTGCAGGTTGATGGTGATGGCGTCGTCACCGCTGGTGCCGATGCCGACCTGGATGCTGGCGGTCGCGAGCGAGCCGTCGGCGATCTTGATGCCGTTGAACTCGGCCAGGTTCGCCACGCGGTCGATCTCGTCGCGGAGCTGGACGAACTCGGTGTCGATCGTGGCGCGGTCGCTCGAGCTGAGCGTGCCGTTCGACGACTGGACCGCGAGCTCACGCATGCGGTTCAGGATGTTGCTGACCTCGTTCATCGCGCCTTCGGCGGTCTGAACCATGGAGATGCCGTCCTGGGCGTTGCGCGAGGCGACGTCGTAGGAGCGGATCTGCGAGCGCATCTTCTCGGAGATGCCGAGGCCCGCGGCGTCGTCGGCGGCCGTCGCGATGCGCATGCCGGACGACAGGCGCGAGTAGCTGCCCTGCAGGTTGCTCGTGACCGAACCCAGGTTGCGCTGGGCGGTCAGCGAGGCGATGTTGGTGTTGATTCGAAGTCCCATGACTGTGTCGTTCCTTGGATTGGAATGAAGAAATCTAGTGGTGCATGCCGGGGGGGTACGCCGGAAGGTCTTCTCCTCGAGCACCTCCCCGCCGGGCGACGACCAGCGCGAGTTGGCACGGCGCGCTGGAAGGCGGCATGCAGCCGCCCGGCGAAGGGATCGATCTCTTCCGGTGTCTGGTTGTGATCTCGGCTCGCTGGTCGCGCGCTCCGCTCGGCGGCGCGCCCGGTTCCCTCGAGCCACAGCGGTTCTCGGAGCGAGGCACCGGGACCTGAGCGTCCGGAACGCCTTTTCTCGAAAGTCCTCGCCGCGGGGGCGGTCCCGCGGCGCGCGACTGTTAAATGGCGACGGAACGGCAGCAGGACGGCGGTACGCTCCGGCGCGCGTCGATCGCCTCCCGCTCGCGCCGCGCCGTCCGGCCCTGTCGCGTTCCGCCGACGGGACCGGCGCGCGCGCTCGGCCCGCGCGGACGGAAGTTCCTTCCGACGCCGACCGAAAGAAGTTCCGGAGCCCCTCGCGCATGACCGCAGCCCCCCGCACCGAGACGCCCCTGCGCGTCCTGATCGCCGACGACGACCCGCGCGTGCGCGAGGGCCTCGTCGCGATCGTCGAGGGCCTGGGCCACGCGACGGACAGCGCCGCGACCGGCCGCCAGGCCGTCGACCGCGCGACCGACGGGCGCCCCGACGTCGTCTTGCTGGACCACGCGATGCCGGACGGCACCGGCCTCGAGGTCCTGCCCGAGCTCGTCGCGCTCGAGGACGCGCCCGCCGTCGTCATGGTCACCGGCCTTGCCGACGTCGAGTCCGCCGTCACCGCGATGCGCGCCGGCGCCGCCGACTTCCTGGAGAAGCCGGTGCGCCTGGAGGTGCTGCGCGAGGTGCTCGACCGCGTCGGTCGCTCACGCGCCGCCCGCGCGGGCGGATCCGCCGATTCGCGCGCGATCGTGGGCGATTCGCCCGAGGTGCGCCGCCTGCACCAGCAGATCGGCTGGGTCGCCGAGACCCCGCGCACCACCGTCCTGATCACCGGCGAGAGCGGCTCCGGCAAGGAACTCGTCGCCCGCGCCATCCACGAGCGCTCCGCCCGAGCCGCCGGTCCGTTCGTCGCGCTGAACTGCGCCGCGCTGGCCGACTCGATGCTGGAGGCGGAGCTGTTCGGCTACGAGCCCGGCGCGTTCACCGGCGCGCTGCCCAAGGGCCGCGACGGGCTGTTCGCGGCGGCGGAGGGCGGCACGCTGCTGCTCGACGAGATCGGCGAGCTGGCGCCCGAGCTGCAGGCCAAGCTGTTGCGCGTCTTGCAGGAGCGCAGTTATCGCCGCGTCGGCGGCCACCGCGACATCCCGACGGACGTGCGCATCCTGGCGTCGACGAACCGCGACCTGGCGGCGATGATCGACGAGGGGCGCTTCCGCGAGGACCTCTACTACCGCCTGAACGTGCTGTCGATCGTCGTGCCGCCGCTTCGCGAGCGCCGCGGGGACGTCGCGCTCTTGGCGGAGCACTTCCTGGCGCAGTGCGCGCGCGAATTCGGCCGTGATTACGGCGGATTCGACGAGTCGGCGCTGGCGTCGCTGCGCGACCGCGCGTGGCCCGGCAACGTCCGCGAGCTGCGCAACGCGGTCGAGCGGGCGGCGCTGACGGCCGGCGAGGGCGTGGTGCGCGCCGAGCACCTCGAACCCGCCGCCGCGCCCGACCCCGAGCCCGCGCCGGAGGCCGAGCGCATGCTGACCACGGGCGGCGAACGCGCGCGCTACCTCCTGGGCCTCGAGTCCCTCGACTGGCGCGCCGCCGAGGAGCTGCTGGTGCGCCGCGCCCTGTCCGAGGCCGCCGGCAACCGCAGCGAGACGGCCCGCCTGCTCGGCGTGAACCGCGCGACGCTCTACAACAAGTTGAAGGCGTACGGGATCTGACCGCGCGCCCCGGTCCGCGGACCGGGTCGGAATGAATCGACGCCCCGGCGACGCGCGCTCGCGACGCCGGGGCGCGCTCGTTCCCCTGGAGCGCCGCCGACCGCGCCATCGCTTCCGGGTGCCGCGCGCGGGACGCGGCGCCGGGACCGCCGACCGCGAACGAATGGCCCGATCGCGGGCCCCCGGACCGGGAACGAAAGGCCCGATCCGGGTCCCGAGAGCGCGCCGGTCGGAAAAAAAGTCGCGATCGGGGCCC
>JAUHYB010000606.1 GCA_030426745.1 bacterium | reverse complement strand
CCCCACTTGTAGATCGGGTAGGTGCCCAGCGACACGTGCGCCGCCAGCGTCAGGCCGGTCGAGCCGCAGACGCGCGAGAGCTCCTCGACCGCGATCGCGTACGGCAACGTGCCGCCGTTCGAGCCGCCGAGTTCCTCGGGGAACGGGATGCCGGGCAGGCCCAGCTCGACGATCTTCTTCCACGTGTCCATCGGGAACGTGTGCGTCTCGTCGATCTCGGCGGCCTTCGGCGCGACCTCGGCTTCGGCGAACTCGCGAACCATGTCGCGGATCATCGCCTGGTCCTCGGTGAGGTCGAAGGCGTGCTTGATGTCGGGTAGTTCGAACATGGATTCGTGCGGTCTCGTGGCGGTGGTGGTCATGTCTCGGTCGTCGGCGTCAGTCCAGCTCGATCTTCCAGCCCTGCGTGCGGCGGTCGCGCGCGTCGCCGGACGCGCTGCGGTCGCCCTCGCTGCCCTCGCGGTAGAACTCGCGGCTGACGCCGGAGCCGACCCAGTCGATGAGCGCCCGGCGGCTGAACTTCCACTCGCGGCCGATCTTGCGCGCGGGCATGTCCTCGGAGTGCAGCACCTTGTTGAAGGTCTTCACGCTGACGCCGAGCAGCGCGGCCGCCTCTTCGATGTTCAGGATCTCGCGGTCTTCGCTGGCCGACATCACAGGTCTCCGTCGGGGTCGCCGCGGCGGGCCATCTCGGAGCGGATCCAGGTCGCGATGTCCTCGGTGGGCGTGCCGGGGCCGAAGAGCTTCGCGTAGCCCATGCCCTCGAGCGCCGTCATGTCGTCCGCGGGGATGATCCCGCCGCCGACCAGCAGCACGTCCTTCATGCCGCGCGACTCCAGCTCCTCGCGCACGCGCGGGAACAGCTGCATGTGCGCGCCGGACAGGATCGACAGGCCGACGACGTCGACGTCCTCCTGCGCCGCGGCTTCCGCGATCATCTCGGGCGTCTGGTGCAGGCCGGTGTAGATGACCTCCATGCCGCTGTCGCGCAGCACGGACGCCACCGTCTTCGCGCCGCGGTCGTGGCCGTCCAGGCCGGGCTTTCCGATCAGGACGCGGATCTTGCGGTCGACCATCGTGTGGGCTCCTGAAGTCACAGGATCTTGGGTTCCTTGAACTGGCCGAACTCCTCGCGGAGGACCTGGGCGATCTCGCCCAGGGTGCACTCCGCGTGCGCGGCGGCGATGAAGCGTTCGAGCAGGTTGGCGTCGCTCCGACAGGCGGAGCGGATCGCCTCGAGCTCGCGTTGCGCGGCCGCGTCGTCGCGGCGCTCGCGCAGGGCGGCCAGGCGGCGGTGTTGCTCCGCCTCGACGCCGGGGTCGATGCGGTGCAGCTCGATCTCGGGGCCGGCGGCGCCGTCCTCGACGTAGCAGTTCACGCCGACGACGCGCTTCGCGCCCTTCTCGAGCGCGCGCTGGTAGCGCACGGCCGAGCGGTGGATCTCCGACTGGAAGAAGCCGGCCTCGATCGCGGGCACGACGCCGCCGGACTGCTCGATCTCGTCGAAGTACTTCTGCGCTTCCTCTTCGAGGCGGTTGGTCTGCGCCTCCAGGAAGTACGAGCCGGCGAGCGGGTCGACGACGTGCGCGACCTCCGTCTCCTCGGCGATGATCTGCTGCGTGCGCAGCGCGATCTTGACGGCCTTCTCGGTCGGCAACGCCAAGGTCTCGTCCATCGAGTTCGTGTGCAGCGACTGCGTGCCGCCCAGCACCGCAGCGAGCGCCTCGAAGGCCGTGCGCACGATGTTGTTCTCGGGCTGCTGCGCGGTCAGCGACACGCCGGCCGTCTGCGTGTGGAAGCGCAGCATCCACGAGCGCGGGTCCTTCGCGCCGAACTCGTCGCGCATCTTGCGCGCCCAGATGCGGCGCGCCGCGCGGAACTTCGCGATCTCCTCGAAGAAGTCGAGGTGGCTGTCGAAGAAGAACGACAGCCGCGGCGCGA
>JAUHYB010000605.1 GCA_030426745.1 bacterium | reverse complement strand
TGCCTGATCGCGGTGTCCGAGGGCGTGCACGGGCCGAACGGCGAACTCCTGATCCAGAGCGCGGAGAAGGACTCGCACGGCAACGTGCAGCTCTCGGGCTCCGGCGCGCTGGGCGACTACCTCGCCGGCGAGATCAAGGCGAAGCTGGGCGCGAAGCTGCGCGTGCGCGCCGACACTTTCGGCTACCTGCAGCGCTCCTTCGCCGGCTACCGCTCCGACGTCGACGCCCGCGAGGCGCGCGAGGTCGGCCGCACCGCCGCGCGCGTCGCGATCTCCGGCGAGGCGCCGCACGGCTCGATCGCGATGCGCCGCACCGGCTCCGGCGCGGACTACGGCGTGGCCTACGAGGTCGCGCAGCTGAAGGACGTCGCCAAGGAGACGCGCGACCTCGACCCCGGCTTCCTCGCGGGCCACTGCGACATCGACCCGTCCTTCCTCGACTACGTGCGGCCGCTGGTGGGGGAGATGCCGAGCGCGGCGCGCCTCTCCGACTTCCCGGTCTGAGGGCGGCCCGCGGCTCCCGCGCTCACGGGTCGTAGCGCGGCGGTCGGTCGAGCGACAGCGCCAGGTTCGTCGCGAAGTCGCGGCGGTTGTAGACGCGTTCCTCGAGGCGCTCGAGCGTCTCGAGGTTCCGCGCGACCCACGCGGGTGCGCGCTCGTCCTCGACCGCGCGGCGGAACGCGCCGGGTCCGAAGCCGTAGCGCGCGCGCAGGTCGAGCAGCTCCTCGGCCATCGGCGTCACCGCCTCCTTGTGCCCCGGCCGGTCGGACGGGCAGTTCGCGTGGGCCAGGAAGGCGTCGGTGAGCGCCCACTTGTGCACGACGGGGGACGCGGGGCGCAGGTACGAGTTCTGGCACCAGCCGTCGGCGAAGACGCCGTGTCCGTCGCGCGCGTCGCGGCGGACGCGCCAGTTCGGGATGCCGAGTCGCGGGTGGTAGGGCGGCTCGATCCCCGCGACGCCGCGCGCGTGGCGCTCGCGCGCCTCCGCGACGGACAGCGGCGTCGACCACGCGTACCACGGCGGCGTCGTGCGCGCGGTGGCGTGGCGGAAGCCCGCGCTGTCCGTGACGCCGTGGACCATCCGGCTGCGCCCGCCGAGCGCGCCGTGCAGGGCGGGGTGCAGGGTGAGCTGATGCGGGTATGCGGCGCCGACCCCGACCGCCAGCGCGAGCGCCAGCGGCGCGGCGGCGCGGCGCGCGACGTCGCCCGCGCGCTCCAGCCAGAGCTCGAGCACGCCGCCGGTCGCCAGCACGGCGAGCACGCACGAGAACAGCAGGTAGCGCATGTGCCGCGCGTCGCCGCCGATGCGCGTGACGTACGCCGCGACGAGCCCGGCGAGGAGCAGCAAGAGCAGCCGATCGCCGCCGCGCAGGCCCTGCGCGCCGCTCGAGCGCAGCGCGCCGTACCACACGACGACCGCCAGGAAGTACGGCACGTACCAGTACGGCATCAGCGCGTCGTACAGGTAGTAGAGCCCCTGCCCGACCGACGTCTCGTCCTTCAGGTGGAAGGTGTTGGGCACGAGGTCCGCGAAGTACCAGACGCGGAAGACGAGGTACGCGCCCGAGGTCGCCGCGCAGGTGAGCAGCGCGGCCGTCGGGCGTCGTCGGCGCGCCAGGATCGACCACAGGCAGTACGCGGCGAACGGCAGCAGGAACTCGTGCCGCACGAGCGGCGTGAGCCCGACCGCGACGCCGCACCACCGCTCCGCGGGGCGCGCGACCGCCAGCGCGAACGCCGCGGCCGCGAGGATCACGAACGGCGTCTCCAGGCCGGAGGTGAAGTAGGCGAGCACCCCGTACTGGCACGACAGGAACAGCACCGGCAGGTCGACGGAGCGCGCGCCGGCGCGGTCGCCGATCCAGGCGCGGTTCAGCGCGCACGCGGCGCGCCAGAACACGACGAAGCTCGCCAGCCCGGTGAGGCGCACGATCCACCAGTAGTCGAGCC
>JAUHYB010000118.1 GCA_030426745.1 bacterium | reverse complement strand
ACCTTCGTCGGCATCCCCGAGACGCACGACGGCGAGGTCTCGTTCCAGACGACCAGCTCGCTGTACCGCGACCACGACCTGTCCATCGGCGGCACGCCGGAGGCCGAGCAGCTGATCGCGCACGCGCGGCAGATGGAGGAGCGCGGCCTGGGCGGCTCGTTCCCCGTGCAGCGCGGCGCCGACGGCGAGTACTACGGCTGGTACGGCGTCGGCCAGGCGGTCGTGCCGGTCCCGCTGTACGCGCTGGGTCGACTCGTCGGCTGGACCGCGCCGGAGATCGAGCGCCGCCACAACGACGACCGCACGGACGGCGTGGAGCGCAGCGAGTACTTCGCGCACCTCTTCGTCGGCCTGCGCAACCCGCTGCTGACCGCGCTGACCGCGTGGATGATCGTCCTGTGCGCGCGGCGCATGGGCGTGCGGCGGTGGGGCGCGTTCCTCGCCGGCCTGTCGTACGCGCTGTGCACCTACGCCTGGCCGCAAGGGCGGTCGTGGCTGTCGGACGTGCAGGCGACCTTCTTCCTGTTCGCGGGCTTCCACCTGATCCTGCGCCTGCGCGAGGAGCGCGCGCGCATCGGCCTGCGGCCCAGCGTGCTGGTGCTGCTCGGCGCGTCGCTCGCCGCCGCGATCGCGACGCGCGCGGTGACGCTGCCGGCGGTCGTGGCGCTGGAGTTCTCCGCGCTCTTCGTGATGTTCCGCCGCCACGTCGTGCACGAGTCGTCCACGGGCTCCGAGCGCCCGCACGCGATCCGCCCCGGCTGGCGCGCCGTCGCCTTCCTGTTCGCGCCGCAGGTCGTGATCGGCGCGCTGCTCCTGTGGGCGAACGACGTGCGCTACGGCAACCCGTTCGACAACGGATACCGCGAGCTCCTGACCGGCGGCTTCTTCACCTTCCCGCCGCGCGTCGAGGGCGTGCTCGGCGTCCTCGTGTCGCCGGGCAAGGGGCTCTTGTGGATGGCGCCCGGCGTCCTGCTGCTGTACTGGGGCGTGCCGCGCGCGCTGCGCACCGGACAACGCGTGTGGTTGTGGACGACCGTCGCCGTCGGCCTCGCGGTCGCGGTGCCCGCGCTCTCCATCCAGGGGTGGCACGGCGCGTGGACGTACGGCCCGCGCTACCTGTTGCCGGCGCTGCCGTTCCTGTGGCTCGGCGTCGCGCTCGCGCTCGAGGTCGCGGCGGAGGACCGGCTCGCCCGCGCGACGGCCGTCGCGTTGTGCGGCCTCGGCCTGGTCGTGAACCTGCCGGCCGTGCTCGTCGACACCTCGACCTACCACCAGCTGGCCGTGCAGGCGGCGCCGCTCGAGTGGGAGGCGCCCGAGGAGCTGACCGAGGCCGACCGCGACGCGTGGCTCTTCGAGCGCATCCAGTTCGACTGGGGCTTCGCCGCGCCCTGGGCGCACTGGCGGATCCTGCGCCACCGCACGGCGGGCCTGGGCGAGGACTTCCCCGTGCGCGACATCTTCTTCGTCGACAGCGACGCGACCGTGCGGCCGGCCTCGGCGCGTCACGAGCGCAAGGGCCACTTCGGCTGGGTCGACCACGCGCTGCGGCTCGGCGGGCGGCCGTGGCCGATCCTGCTGGCGGTGGGGCTGCTGACGGCGCTGGGCGCGATCCTGGCGATCATCGGGCTGGACCGCTCGGCGGACTGATCCGCGTCGGCTCCCCGGGAGACGGGGCCGGGCGCGGCGCGGGCCGCCCCTCAAGCCCCCGCCCCGGCCGGTCGATGGGGACCCCGTGGACCTCTCCCGGCACCTCTCGCGCGCGCTGATCCTGGCCGTGCTGCCCTTCACGGGCGGCGCGGGGGCCGGGGACGCCGCGCCCGTCGCCGGCGATCCGGTGCCCGTCCCGAGCGCCCCGGCGCCGGAGGACTCCTCCGAGGCCGCGGAGGCCCTGGTCGAGCACTTCCTGGTCGAGTGGACCGACGCCGACGTCGCCCTGCCGGCGGCCGAGGGGCCCGGCACGCACCAGGCCCGGAAGGACCGCGTCGTCGCGCTGGTCCGCCTGCGCCGCGGGCGCGTGAACGGCGACCTGCAGCTCGAGATGGACTACGACGACCTGCTGGAGGGCGTCCGCCTGAGCTCCCACGAGCGCCTCGGCGCCGACGTCTCGCGGCTGATCTGGCGCGAGCGCACCCCCGGCCGCGGCCGCACCCTGCGGGCCGAGTGGTCTCCGGACGGATCGGCTCTGGAGACGGCCGAGTGGGACGTCGGCGGCCGCCGCGCGCGCCGGGCGTCGCTGGAGGAGGGCGGGGTGCTGCCGCAGTACCTGGTCGACCTGGCGCGCACCGGGCGCGTCGTCTCGGGCCGCTTCCGGGTCTTCGACCCGCTGGCCGCCCGCCTGGAGGTGCGCGAGCTCTCCACCTGCTACGAGTCCGACCCCGACGGCTGGATGCGCCGCGTCGTGCGCCTGCGCCGCGCGGACGGGACCCTGGCGGGGGAGTACTGCTTCGACGGCCGCCGCCTGGTGTCGTTCCGCCTGCAGGACGGGCGGATCGCGGCGCGGGCGGTCGACCGCGAGAGCTGGGAGGCGGCGCGCGACGAGTTCCGCGCCGGTCCCGCGGCCGGCGCCGGCGAGTCCGATCGCCCCGCCGGGAGCTGAAAAGCGACATCCGCTTTGCACAATGGCGGCCCGGCTGCGTACGCCGGCCTCCTGTGTGCGCTCCCCTCGCGCCGCAGCGCCCCCCCCGCGCCCCCCCTCCACCGACGGGAGACGGCTCCCCCTCGATGCATTCCCTCCGTTCCAGCCTGCCGCTCCTCGCGTGCCTGCTCGCCCCCGCCTGCCGCAGCAGCGCCGACTACGCCGAGGACGCCGACACGGCCGTCTACAGCCTGGTCGACCAGCGCCGCGGCGAGCTCTTCGACAGCGAGGGCGGCTTCCGGATCGACCCGGACCCCGACAGCCTCCGCCAGCAGATCCTGCGCGGCGAGATCGAGGACGGCGTCTTCGTCGACCTGGTCACCTGCCTGCGGATCGCCGCCGAGAACAACCGCGAGTACCAGTCGCGCAAGGAGTCGCTGTACCTCGCGGCGCTGAACGTCACGCTCGAGCGCTACCTGCTCGGCTGGCGCCCCAGCCTGACCGGTGACGCGGCGATCGACGGCGTCGGCAGCGAGGCGGACACGCAGTCCGCGGGCCTCGACTTCCAGCTGCGCCGCATCCTGGGGACCGGCGCGGAGATCGTGGGGGGGATCGGCCTCTCGCTGTTCAAGACGGTCGGCACCGGCGACGACTTCGGGACGA
Organism: bacterium; assembly: GCA_030426745.1. Lineage (GTDB taxonomy): Bacteria > Planctomycetota > UBA1135 > UBA1135 > JACKHV01. The sequence continues at coordinate 6,250 of JAUHYB010000118.1, read as the reverse complement.
CCAGCAACATCGGGCTCGCGATCACCCAACCGCTGCTGCGCGGGTCCGGCACGCGGATCGTCTACGAGCCGCTGACGCAGGCCGAGCGCGACCTCGTCTACGAGGTGCGCAGCTTCGAGCGCTACCGCCGCTCGTTCGCCGTCGACGTCACGACGCGCATCCTGAACCTGCTGCAGCAGGCGGACTCGATCCGCAACGAGGAGCTGAACGTCGAGAACCTGACGCTGCTGCGCGAGCGCAACGAGGCGCTCGCCGAGGCCGGGCGCACGACGACGATCGAGGTCGACCAGGCGCGCCAGGACGAGGTGCGGTCGCAGAACCGCCTGGTCGTGGCGCGCGCGAACCTGCGCACGGCCTACGACGACTTCATGCTGTTCCTGGGCCTGCCGATCGACACGCCGATCGAGCTGGACCTGGCCGAGCTGGACCGCCTGTACGAAGACGGCCTGACGGCGATCGAGTACGAGGAGGACGTCGTGCTGCGGTTCGCGAAGGCCAACCGCTTGGACTACATGACGACGCTCGACCGCGTGAACGACGCGGAGCGGAAGGTGCTGGTCGCGGCCGAGGCGCTGCGCACGGGGCTCGACGTCGCCGCTTCGATGGACCTGTCGTCGAAGGACGGCAAGCCGCTCGAGTTCGACCTGGACGACGCCAGCTGGAACCTCGGGCTGGCGCTGGACCTGCCCGTCGGCCGGCTGCCGGAGCGCAACTTCTATCGCTCGCGGCTGATCGACCTGGCGGTCGCGCAGCGCGACGCCGAGGAGTTCGAGGACACGATCACCGCGGACCTGCGCTCCGAGCTGCGCAACGCGCTGACGGCCCGCGAGACCTTCGAGATCCAGGTCTACTCCACGGAGCTGGCCGAGCGGCGCGTCGAGAGCGCGCAGCTGAACTTGCAGGCCGGCCGCGCGACGACCCGCGATATCCTGGAGGCCCAGCAGGACCTCCTCGACTCGCGGAACCTCGTGACGTCGGCGCTGGTCGAGTACTGGTTGTCGCGACTCGAGCTGTTCCGCGACATGGAGCTGATCGAGATGAGCGAGGACGGGATCGAGATCCGCGAGGAGCGCATCGACGAGATGCTGGCCGCCGACGAGGACGGCGGCGCGGAGTCGGCCGAGGACGTGTCGGCGGAAGAGACCGCGGACGAGGTGGTGGAAGACGTGGTGGAAGAGGTGGACGCATGAGCCGCAAGAAGCGCAACAAGCTGCCGGTGGTGCTGCTGGTCCTGGTCGGGCTGGCCGCCGCGGCCTACGCGTTCGGACCGAAGGACTGGTTCGGCGCCGAAGAGGTCCGGGCCCTGGCGGGCGCGCCGGTGCGCCGCGGGCCGCTGTCGATCACGGTCACCGAGCGCGGCAACCTGAAGGCGAAGGACGCCGTCAGCCTGCGGTCGGAGGTCGAGGGCCGCACGACGATCCTGTCGCTGATCCCCGAGGGCACCTTCGTCGAGGCCGGGACGGTCGTCGCGGAGCTCGACACCGCCGACCTGCTCGAGAAGCAGGTGCAGCAGGAGATCACCGTCTCGAACGCCGAGGCCTCGCACAAGAAGGCCAAGGAGGCGCTCGAGATCCAGAAGATCGAGAACGAGAGCTCGATCGCGCGCGCGGAGCTCGAGGTCGCGCTGGCGACCACGGAGCTCGAGAAGTACCGCGAGGGCGACTGGCCGCAGGCGGAGCAGAAGGCGGAGGAGGACATCCTGATCGCCGAGGAGGAGCTGAAGCAGGCCGAGAGCAAGCGCGACTACAGCGAGCAGCTCGAGGAGAAGGGCTTCCTGACGCGCTCCGAGCTCGAGGCCGACCAGCTCGCGTACAACCGCTCGATGGTCACGGTCGAGCAGGCGCGCCGCGCGCTCGAGCTGCTGCGCACCTACGAGTACCCCAAGCAGATCGCCACGCTGCAGGGCGACGTGGACGACAAGGAACGCGAGCTGCGCAAGGTCAAGCTGCAGGCGGAGTCGCAGCTGGTCGACAAGGAGACCGACCTGAACGCGGCGATCGCGAAGCTGGAGCTGGAGCGCGAGCGCCTGGCCAAGCTGAACTCGCAGATCGAGAAGGCGGTCATCGTCGCGCCGGTCGCGGGCATGGTCGTGTACGGGCGCGAGGAAGGCGGGCGCTGGCGCGGCAACGACCCGATGGCGGAGGGCACCGAGGTGCGCGAACGCCAGGAGGTCATCAGCATCCCGCGCGCCGGCGGCATGGTCGCCGAGGCCAGCATCCACGAGTCCGTGCTGAAGCAGGTCGAGGTCGGCCAGGACGTGATCCTGCGCGTCGACGCGATGCCCGGCCGCGAGTTCCACGGCCGCGTCAGCTTCGTCGCGGTGCTGCCGGACCAGAACAGCTGGTGGGCGAACCCGAACCTGCGCCTGTACAAGACCGAGGTGACGATCGACGACGCGATCGCGGAGATGCGCCCCGGCATGTCGGTGGCGATCGAGATCCTGGTCGAGGAGATCCCGGACGCCGTCTACGTCCCGCTGCAGGCGGTGAACCACCGACGCGGCAACAACCTGGTGTTCGTCGCGGACGGGGGATCCGTGTCGGAACGCGTCGTCGAGATCGGGCGCAGCAACGAGACCTGGGTGGAGGTCCGCTCGGGCGTCCGCGAGGGCGAGACCGTGCTGCTCAGCCCGCCCGCCGAGTTCCTCGAGGCGGAGGACGACGACGAGGGCGAAGGCGCTCGAGAGCGCCGCGGCCCGGCGGGCGGAGAGGGCGGCGACGACGCCGGCGAGGGGCGTCGACCCTCCGGCGGCGACGCGCGGCCCGCGGGCGGGGGCGGACGGGCCTCCGGCGGTCGCCCCGAGGGCACGTCGAGCGCTCGCCCCGCCGGCGACGGCACGGCGGAACGCGCGGACGGCGCGCAGGCCCGCCCCGAGGGCGCGGACACGAGCGCCGCGCCCGACGGCGAGGGCAGCTCTTCGTGAGTCGCCCCGTCGCGCAGCTCCAGGACATCCGGCGCGTCTACCGGATGGGCTCGAACGAGGTCGTCGCGCTCGACGACTTCTCCTTCTCGTTCGGTAGGGGCGAGTACTGGGCGATCATGGGCAGCTCCGGCAGCGGCAAGTCGACCTTGCTGAACATCCTGGGCTGCATCGACCGCGCCACCTCCGGCAGTTACAAGGTCGACGGCGAGGAGACCAGCGAGCTCGACGACGACGACCTGTCCGAGCTGCGCAGCCGCCGGATCGGCTTCATCTTCCAGAGCTACAACCTGATCCAGCAGCTGAACGTGCTGGAGAACATCCAGGTGCCGCTCTTCTACCAGGACGACCCGCCGCCGGACGGGCACGAGCGCGCGCTGGCGTTGGCGGAGCGCGTCGGCCTCGGCGGGCGCCTCGACCACCGGCCGCGCGAGCTGTCCGGCGGCCAGCAGCAACGCGTCGCGATCGCGCGCGCGCTGATCAACGACCCGGCGCTGATCCTCGCGGACGAGGCGACGGGCAACCTGGACTCGAAGACCGCCGAGGAGATCCTCGCGCTCTTCGACGAGCTGCACGGCGAGGGCAAGTCGATCCTGCTGGTCACCCACGAACCCGACGTCGGCGAGCGCGCCGAGAACGTCCTGCGGCTGCGCGACGGCCGCATCGACTCCGTGGACGAAGGACAGCGAGCCGGCGCATGAACGAGGGCATCTTCGTCCGCACCGTGCGGCTGGGCATCCGCAGCCTGCTGCTGCACAAGCTGCGCAGCGCGCTGACGACGCTCGGCGTGCTCTTCGGCGTGTCCAGCGTGGTCGCCATGCTCGCGATCGGCGAGGGCGCCAGCGCCGAGGCGCAGGAGCAGATCCGCCGCCTGGGCAGCCAGAACGTCATCCTGCGCTCGGTCAAGCCGCCGGAGGACGCCGTGTCGAACCAGGACACGCGCGTGATCTCCTACGGCCTGACGCGCGACGACCTGCGCCGCGTGCGCGAGTCCGTGCCCGGCGTGCGCCGCGTCGTCCCGCTGCGCGAGCTGCCCGAGGAGGTCCGCAACGGCGACCGCGCCGTGCGCCCGCGCGTGCTGGCGACGACGCCCGACTACCTGGATTCGACCGGCCGCGTGATGGACGAGGGCCGCTGGATCAGCGAGGTGGACGAGCAACGCACGACGAACGTCTGCGTGCTCGGCTACGAGGTCGCGCGACGCCTGTTCCCGTTCTCCTCGCCGCTGGGCGAGCGCGTCAAGATCGGCGCGGACTACTTCAACGTCGTCGGCACGCTGCTGCCGCGCGTGCGCCTCGGCGACGACCCGGCGGACGCCGGCGTGGACAGCACGGGCGAGGTGTTCATCTCGCTCACGACCGGCCAGAAGTGGTTCGGCGAGATGCTGGTCAAGCAACGCGCCGGCAGCCGCGAGATGGAAGAGGTCCAGCTGCACGAGATGATCGTCGAGGTCGAGCGCGACGTCGACGTGCCCTTCGTCGCCGCGGCCTGCCGCACGATGCTGGCTCGCGAGCACGACGAGCTCGACTACGAGGTCGTCGTCCCGCTCGAGCTGCTCATGCGCGCCGAGGAGACGAAGCGCATCTTCAACATCGTGCTCGGCTCGATCGCCGGCATCAGCCTCCTGGTCGGCGGCATCGGCATCATGAACGTGATGCTGGCGACCGTCACCGAGCGCACCCGCGAGATCGGCATCCGCCGCGCCCTGGGCGCGAAGCGCCGCCACATCGTGATCCAGTTCCTGGTCGAGTGCGTCGTCCTGTCGGTCGGCGGCGGCCTGCTGGGCATCGCGCTGGGCATCGCGATCCCGCTGGGCGTCGAGCGCTGGGCCGACATGCGCACCGTGGTGACGCCCGAGGCGCCGCTCCTGGCCTTCGCGATCTCCGCCGGCATCGGCGTCATCTTCGGCCTCTACCCCGCCTGGCGCGCCGCGCACATGGACCCGGTCGAGGCGCTGCGCCACGAGTGACCGCCGCGCCGGCCCGCGCTCCGACCCCGCGCGCTTCCTTCGACATCGCCGCCCCGTCCGCTTCGGAGCGCCGCCGGCCCTCTGCACGGTCCGTTCCGGCAACGGCGTCCTACACGGCCGGGACACGTGGAAGGCAGGGCGAGTCCTCCGTCGCGGCCTCACGCGAAGACGCGAAGAAGGACGAACCACGACCAGGAGGAGAGGGCCGGGTGAAAGGCACGCTCTACCCCAGCACCGGCAGCAACGGAGCAGCTCTAAGGAACAAGCACCGTGAACGAGCCGGCGCAGCGCCACACCGCGGCGCTGGATCCGACCGGAGGGAGGATGCGGGAGGCGGACTCCTCCTTCTGCTGCTGCGGCCGCGCGCGGCCGTGGTTCGTTCTGTCTTGCGTCTTCGCGTGAGGCCGCGACTGGGGCCGTGCGGACGCTGGGCCGTGTCCCGGAGGCTCACTGCGCCGTCGCAGGGGCGGACCGTGCGGGAGTCGGCTGTGGCTCGTGGGGTGGCGCTTGCGTCGGGGCCTCGCGGCGGCCCCCGGAGTCTGTGAGGTGCGCGGCGGGTCAAGGCCAGGGGGCGCGCAGCGCCAGCGCCTCGGCGAGGTGGGTGGGGGACACGGTCGGCTCGCCGGCGAAGTCGGCCAGGGTGCGGGCCACGCGGCGCAGGGACTGGAGCGCGCGGGCGGAGAGGTCGCGCTCGGCGGCGGCGCGGCGGAGGAGGGCGCGGCCCTCGCGGTCGAGCGGGGCGTCCTCGTCCAGCTCGTCCGCGTCCAGCGCGGCGTTCGGCTTGCCGCGTCGCGCCAGCGCTCGTCCGCGCGCGTCGTTCGCGGCCCGTGCGAGCGCCGCGCCCGAGGTCGACGGCGGCGCGGCCCGCGCGCCGGTCAACTCGTCCAGCGGAGGGGGGCGCAGCTCGAGCCGCAGGTCCACGCGGTCCAGCAACGGGCCCGACAGGCGGTGGCGATACCGGTCGATCTCGCGCGCCGAACACCGACACGGCACGCGCCCGTGACCGCGGTGCCCGCACGGGCAGGGATTCATCGCCGCGACGAGCTGGAAGCGCGCCGGCAAGCGCACGCGCCCCGTCGCGCGGCTGATCGTGATCGACCCGCGCTCGAGCGGCTGGCGCAGCGACTCCAGCGTGTCGCGCTTGAACTCCGGCAGCTCGTCGAGGAACAGCAACCCCCGGTGCGCCAGGCTGATCTCGCCCGGCGCCAGGCGCGTCCCGCCGCCGACCAGCCCCGCGGTGCTGGCCGAGTGGTGCGGCGCGCGGAACGGTCGCCGCCGCACGAGGCGCCCCGGCCACATGCCCGCCGCCGACAACACGCGGCCGATCTCGAGCCGCTCCTCGAAGCTGGGCGGCGGCAACA
>JAUHYB010000117.1 GCA_030426745.1 bacterium | reverse complement strand
CTGGCCAGCGGTGACTTGAACTCGTGGCTGACCGCCGCGACGAAGTTCTCCTCGCGCTTGTGCAGCGCGCCGCGCTGGCGCAACGCGGCCGCGATCACGCCGATCCCCGCCAGCAGCACGGCGAGGAAGAACGACCCCTCCCAGCCGTACTGGTTCAGCCGGCGCCGGCGCTGTTCGTCCAGGCGCGAGAGCTCGGCGGGCGCGACCTCCGCGACGCCGCCCGAGACGGCGATGTGGGGGAAGCGCTCGGCCAGCTCGGCGGTGGTCATCGCGCGGCCGTCGATCAACTCCTGCGCCATCGCGGCCTCCCGCTCGTACGACCGCGTCAGCACTTCCCGCACGTTCGCCGTGTAGCGCACCTGATCGACGATCCAGAAGCTGACCTGCGCGAAGCAGGTCACGAGCAGACCGATGAAGCCGATCTGCAGCGCCTTGGTCGTGCCGATGCGCAGCGCCATCGCGTCAGGCCTTCGTGAGCGCCCGCTCCAGCGCCTCGGCGAAGCGGTCCAGGTCGGCCTCGGTGTGCGCCAGCGACAGGAAGCCGACCTCGTAGGCCGACGGCGCGATGCACACGCCGTCCGCGAGCAGCGCGTGGAAGATCGCGCGGTAACGGTCGGCCGCGGCGCCGTCGATCGCGTCGGCGCGGCGGGGCGCGTCGCCGTCCTGCAGCGACATCCAGAAGATCGATCCGACGCGCACCAGCGACCACCCGCGCGCCGCCAGCAGCGGGGCGACGCGCCGCTCCAGGCCCGCGCCGAGCTCCTCCAGGCGCGTCCACGCGTCCGCGCGGTCCAGCGCGCCCAGCGTCGCCAACCCCGCGGCCATCGCCAGCGGGTTGCCGGACAGTGTCCCGGCCTGGTAGACGGGCCCCAGCGGCGCCAGGCGGTCCATGTACTCGCGCTTGCCGCCGAACGCGCCGACCGGCAAGCCGCCGCCGATGACCTTGCCGAAGGTCGCCAGGTCGGGCTCGACGCCCAGGCGCTCGGCCGCGCCGCCGCGCGCGACGCGGAAGCCGTTGATCACCTCGTCGAAGATCAGCAGCGCGCCGTGGCGGCGCGTGAGTTCGCGCAGCTTCGCGTGGAAGCCGTCGCGCTGCACGAGCAGGCCGTTGTTCGCCGGGATCGGCTCGACGATCACGCAGGCGATCTCGTCGCCGCGGTCGGTGAACAGCGCCTCGAGCGCCGCTTCGTCGTCCAGGTCGACCACGATCGTGCGTTCGGCGAAGGCGGCCGGCACCCCGGCCGACGACGGCTGGCCGAAGGTCGCCAGGCCGGACCCCGCGCTGACCAGCAAGTGGTCCGCGTGGCCGTGGTAGCAGCCCGCGAACTTCACGATCAGCTCGCGCCCGGTCACGCCGCGCGCCAGGCGGATCGCGCTCATCGTGGCCTCGGTTCCGGACGACACGAAGCGCACCTGGTCGAGGCCCGGGTAGGCGGCCGTGACGGCTTCCGCCAGCTCCAGCTCCGCGCGGCAGGGCGCGCCGAAGGTCGTGCCCTTCGCGGCCGCGGCGCTCACGGCGTCGACGACGACGTCCGGCGCGTGGCCCAGGATCAACGGTCCCCACGAACCGACGAAGTCCAGGAAGCGGTTGCCGTCCTCGTCGACGACGTGCGCGCCCTTCGCGCTCGCGATGACCAGCGGCGTCCCTCCGACCGCGCCGAACGCGCGCACCGGCGACGACACGCCGCCGGGGATCACGCGCTGCGCGCGCTCGTACAGCTCTTCCGATCGAGTGGTGGTGATCACGGCCGGGCTCCTCGCGGCGTCTCGTCGACGCGTTCGGTGGTGGCGATGTTCGCGGCGACGCGCGCCTCCGCGGTGAGCTGCGGCGAGCGCGGCGAGCGGCGCCGGAGCGGGGTGAAGCAGGTCATGGTGAGAGGGGCCTCGCAGGGGCGTCGGCGTCGTGCGCGCGGTAGGCGCTGATCATGCCGTCGAGGTCGCGCGTGCGCGACTCGGCGTGGACGGGGTACCCGAGCTCGCGCAGCGCGGCGCTGGTCCTCGGGCCGATGCTGACGACGGCGCAACCGCGCGGCAGGGCGCGGGCGGCGTCGAGCGCGCGCGCGGCGAACGCGCGCACGGCGGACGGGCTGGCGAAGAAGGCGGCGTCGGCGCGTCCGACGGACTCGGGCAGCGGGCCGCCGACGGGGCGCGTCTCGTAGAGCTCGACGCGGTCGGTCGGGACGCCGGCGTCCTCCAGCGCGCGCTCGACCTCCTCGAGCCCGCCGCGCGCCGCGACGACGAGGCACGCGCGCGGCGACTCGGCGACGAGCGCGCGCCCGAGGTCCGCGCCGAACCCGCGCTCGCTGACCAGCTCGCAGCGGCCGTAGCGCGCGCGCAAGCGGTCCGCGGTCGCGGGGCCGACCGCGGCCAGGCGCGTCGCGTCCGCGATCGTCGGGGCTTCCTGCGCCAGGCGTTCCGCGCCGCGGCGCGACGAGCACGCGATCCAGTCCGCGCGCGCCACGCGGTCCGACCAATCGGCCGGCGGCGCGATCGCCACCGACTCCAGGCACGCCGCCTCCGTCGCGCCGAAGCCGCGCGCTTCCAGGGCGCGCGCCCACTCGGCGTTGTCCTCCGCGCCGCGCGTCAACAGCACGGTGGGGGCGCGGCGTCCGGTCACGCGTCGGCGCTCCTCTCGGGCAGCAGCTCGGCGAAGGCGGCGCGCGCGAGGTCGCGCGGGTCCTCCCCGCGCGCGCCGGCGCGGCGCATCACGCCGTCCTGTTCCAGCGCGGCGAACAGCTCCAGGCGACCGACGTCCGTGCGCCGACACCACGCGCCGAAGGGGACCTGGCAGCCGGCCTCGACCAGCGCCAGCAACTCGCGCTCGGCCAGGACCTGCGCGTGTTCGTCGGCGTCGTCGAGCGCCGCGCACGCCCCGCGCGCGCCGGCGTCGTCCGCGCGCACCTGCAGCGCCAGCGCGCCCTGCGACGGCGCGGGCACGAAGCGCTCGGGATCGAGCCGCAGCTCGACCAGGCCCGCGGGCAGCGCGAAGCCGTTCTCGCCGCGCGCCGCCGCGGCCTCCAGGCGCCGCAGGCCCGCGGTCGCCAGCAGGATCGCGTCGTGCTCGCCCGCGACGAGCTTCGCGAGCCGCGTCGGCACGTTCCCGCGCAGCAAGCCGCAGGTGATGTCGGGGCGCTCGGACTTCACCAGCGCGACGCGCCGCGCCGACGCCGACCCCACGCGCGCGCCGCGCGCCAGCGGCAGGAAGCCGCCCGAATCGTCCAGCGTGTCCTCGCGCACGAACAGCGCGTCCGCCTGGTCCGCGCGGTCCGGCATCGCGACCACGTCCAGGTCGTCCGGACCGACCGACGGCAGGTCCTTGTAGCAGTGCACCGCGACGTCGACGCGGCCTTCGCGCAGCGCGTTCTCCAGCTCGCGCACGAACACGCCCGGGGCGCCGATGGCGGCGAAGGCGCTGGTCTTGTCGCGATCGCCCGAGGTCTTGACGACCTCGATCGTCGCCTCGTGTCCGTTCGCCTCGAGGCGCCGCGCGATGTCGCGCGCCTGCGCCATGGCCAGGTCCGACCCGCGGGTCCCGATCGTCAGCTTCATGCTCGTCCTCCCGCGTCCTCGGGGCGCGGCGCGGCCGCGTCGTCGTCGTGCGGCGCGCTGCCCGGCAGCGGCGCGTCGATCGCGCTCAACAGCTCGGGGCCCGCGCCCGCGAAGAAGTCGCGGACCACCTCGGCACCGTCGCGTTCGGCCAGGTCGCGCAACCCGCGCGAGGGCAGGTGCGCGAAGCGCCGCGCCAGCGCGTCGGTCCAGCGCCGCAGCGCGTCGCGCTCGCGCTCGCCCAGCCCGCGGAGCTCCTGGCGCAGCAGGCGCTCGACGCTGTCGCGCGCGGCGTCGCGGTAGTTGCGCTGCAGCGCGGCCACGGCGGCGTTCAGGCGCGCGCGCCCGTCCTGCTCGCGCAGTCGCACCAGCGCGTCGTCGATCAGCTCACGCGCCTGCGCGGCTTCCTCGGCGCGGCGTCCGCGGCCCGCGGCGGCGCGCGCCGTGATCTCGTCCATGCCCAGGCGCTCGAGGCCCAGCGCCCGCGCGTCGTCCGGCGACAGGTCGGGCGGCGTCGCGAAGTCGACGAGCAACGGCGGCGGCGTGCCCGCGCAGGTCTTCGCGACGCGCGCGAGGTCGTCGCGGTCCAGCACGACGCCCGGCGCGCCGGTGGCGGACACGATCGCCGACACCGCCTCGGGGCGCGCGCGGAAGTCGTCCAGCGACCGCGCGCGCGCGCCGTCGGTGCGGGCGCACAACGCGGCGGCGCGCTCCAGCGTCCGGTTCACGACGACCATCGGCGCGCCCAGCTGCGCCAGGCCGAGGGCGCAGCGCTCGGTCATCGGAGACACGCCGACCAGCGCGACCGGGGCGCCCGAGCGCTCGTACGCCTCGCGCACGGGCTCCAGCGCGATCTCGGCCAGCGACGTGCGACCCGTCCCCAGCGCCGTGTCGCCGCGCACGCGGCGCGCGATCTTCAGCGCGGACTCGAACAGCCCGCCCAGGCGCGGCCCCGCCAGCCCCGCGGCGCGCGCGTCGTCGAGCGCGGCGCGCACCTGGCCGGCGATCTCGGTCTCGCCGAGCTGCGCGGAGTCGAGCCCCGCGGCGACCAGCAAGAGGTGTTCGACCGCGCCTTCGCCGCTCCACGCGCGGAAGGCGCGCTCGGCCTCGCCGTCCGTGGGGTCGGCGCCGGCCAGCACGCGGTGCACGGCGCGACGGCGGTCACCGACGGTCTCGCCCTCGCGCACGGCGAACGCGACCTCGACGCGGTTGCAGGTCGAGAGGTGCACGACCTCCGGCGCTTCGAGCGCGCGCGCGAGCTCGCGCAGCACGGCGGCGCGGTCCGCGCCTTCGCGGCGGAAGCGCTCCAGGTGGGCGGGACCGCCCTGCCTCCAGGACAGTCCGACGACTCCGATGTGATCCATGACGTGCGGCGCCGACGCGGGCCGCCCATGGTGTAGGCGGCGCGGGACCCGCGCGTGTCACAGGAGTGTCATGCGGCCCCGAATCCCGCGGACCGGCCCGCGAGGCGCGCGAGCGAGCGGCGCAGCGCGGGGTGGTCGGCGACGGCCGGTACGAGATACAGCTCTTCGCCGCCGGCCGCCAGGAAGTCCTCTCGGCCCTGGACGCCCAGCTCCTCCAGCGTTTCCAGGCCGTCCGTCAGGAAGCCGGGCGCGACGACGCCCAGGCGCCGGACGCCCTGCCGCGCGAGCGCCGTGACGCGCTCGGCGGTCGCCGGTTCCAGCCAGCGGCCGGGGCCGAACTTCGACTGGTAGGCGTGGGTCGCGCGCGACGGTTCCCAGTCGAGCGCGTCGAGCAGCGCGGCGGTCGTGCGCTCGCAGTCCTCGCGGTAGCGGCCGCCCTCCCGCGCGTCGACGCGCGCGGGGATGCCGTGGTAGGAGACGACGAGGTGTTCGGGAGGCGCGCCGGCGGCCTCGAAGGTCGCGGCGACGCGGTCGCGCAGCGCCTCGACGTAGCCGGGGTCGTCGGGCGCGAGCGCGGCGCAACGCACGCGGCCCGTGCCGCCCAGCTCCGTCGCGACGCGCGCGACCTCGCGCTCGACGCTGCCGGAGCTGGACGCCGTGCGCTGGGGGAACAACGGCACGACGACGACGCGCTCGGCGCGCGACGCCGCGGCGCGGACGGAGTCGGCCAGGCTCGGCGTGCCGTAGCGGTACGCGGGCGACGCCGCGAGTTCGTCCGCGAGGTCCGCGTCGAGCGCGCGCGCCAGCAGCTGCGTCTGCGCGCGGAGCGGCGAACCGTCGGGCGTCCAGATCGACGCGTACAGCTCCGCGACGGCGCGCGGCCGCTTGCGCAGCACGACGCCGCGCAGGATCGGCAGCCACAGCGCGCGCGGCCAGTCGACGACCATCGGATCCGACAGGAACTCGTCGAGGAAGGCGCGCACCGCGTCGGGCGTGGGCTCGCGCGGCGTGCCGAGGTTCGCGAGCACGAGCTCGCAGTCGAGTCTGGGGTTCGTCATCTCGTCCACGTTCCGGACGGCGATAGCCTCACCCGGCGCGGTTCGATTGCAAGGCTCTTGCACGGTGTCGGTGAGGATTCGGGGCGGTGTTTCGGGGGAGTGTTCGCGGCCGCACGCGCGGAACCGAACGCCGCGTCGTGACGCGTAAGCGTTCGCGCGGATCGGCGTGCCGGACGCGTTCGAGGCGCTTTTCGGCTGTGCCCGCTGGTCGCGGAGCGCCGCGTAGGGGCGCGCCGGATCGCCCGCGCAGCGGGTCGTAACGTTCGAACGGCGTGAATCCGTCCGGGCGCCGCGCGGCGTTCCGGGCCCGGGCGACGGGCGCGGGGCACGGGCGTTGCGATCCGGGGCCGGCGGTCCTCGCCGTCCGAATCCCTGAGCGAGGCCGCGACGAACGAACGTCCTACCCGCTCGCGGCGGAGGTCTCCCATGCCCACGAACCGATCGAACCCGGCGTCCGGCACCCATCGAGAGTCACGGTCCTGTCGCACGTCACGGCGCGCGACTCCAGCGTCGAGGACGCGGTCCGCGGCGCGGCGCGTCTTCGCTGCGGTCGCGCTCGCCGGCGCGTCGACCGCCGCGCTCGCGAACGACCTGGTCGTCCCGCTGACGCCCGCGGAGGACGGCCTCACGCCGTCGCCCCTGCCGCTCATCCTCTTCGACTTCGAGGACAAGGACGACCTGGGCGTCTACCCGTTCGAGTTCCGCCTGGACGGCCAGCTGGACATCGGTGAGCCGCCGATCGCGAACTTCACGCACGGCGGCGCGCAGGGGTTGATCGTGCACGGCGGCGCGACGTCGCGCGTCCTGTTCACCGTCCCGGTCGAGACCGTCGAGTTCTTCTGGCGCGACCCGAACCAGGACATCAAGTCGACCGTGACGGCTTACGACATCCACGGCGACATCGTCTTCCGCGCCGACGGGAGGCCGGAGATCTGGTCGCTCGTGCACCACTCCGACCCGGCGCGCACGGTCTCCTACCTGGAGTTCCGGATGGAGTCCACGACGGGCTTCACCGTCGTCGACGACCTGGGCGTCGCGCACCGTGAGGCGGGCAGGACCTTCTGCGCCGGCGACGGCGTGGGCAGTGTCGGCTGTCCCTGCAACAACCAGAGCGCGTCCGGCGCGTTCGAGGGCTGCATGAACTCGACGGGAGAGGGCGCGCGCGTCCACGCGCTGGGCACGGCGATCGTCGAGCGGCGCGACCTGTCGCTGTACGTCGACGGGCTGCCCGCGCACCAGCCCGTGATGCTGCTCGAGGGCGCACCGACCGACGACTACCTCCTGTTCCGCGACGGCGCGCTGTGCCTGGGCTCGCTGACGCGGCGGCTGGACGTCGCGGTCGCGGACGCCTCCGGCACGGCGTCACTGGGCGCGGAGATCTTCGACGGCCTCGGCGCGCCGACGGCCGGCGAGACGCGCGACTACCAGTGCTGGTACCGCGACCCGCTGCTGTCGGTCTGCGGATCGGGATCGAACTTCAGCCAGGCGCAGCGCGTCGACTGGCTCTAGCGCGCGGCAGCCCCCGAAGTGCGACGGCCTTCGGCGCGTAGCCTTCGGCGCGGGGCCTTCGGCGGCGTGCAAGCGAACGGGCGGCGTCCACCGCGTGGTGGACGCCGCCCGCCGCGAGTCGAGGCGCGCGCGCTCAGGGCGCGAAGGGCACCAGCATCGCGTCGGTCAGGTTCGAACCGGCGTCGCGGTGCCAGAACTGGAAGCGGCGCGAGTCGCCGGCCTGCAGGCCGGGCACGACGCCGTTGTCGAAGGCGAAGTTCACCGTGCCGGCGCCGGTGTTCACGACGCCCAGGCGCACCACGTTCAGGTCGACGCAGCGGAAGCCGTTGGAGAAGGGCGCCTGGATCGCGTTGGTGCCCAGGTAGAACACGCCGTTCTTGTTCTGCGGCAGGTTCGTCGCCGTCAGCTGGAGGTCGTTGTTCGCGAGGCTCGTCGAGCCGCCCCAGCCGATCTGGCCGGGCACGCCGGTCGTGTTCGGGTTCGCGACGCAGTAGTTCGTCGGCGAGGGGTTCGTCGCGTGCGCGACGGCCGTGCCGTTCAGCGTGACGCTGCCCGAGATGCCGGTGTTCGGATCGTTGAACGGGAACACGGCCGTGACCGGCATGGTCAGCGTGTGCGTCATGCCGGACGAGACGAGCGTGCCGGTCGTCGAGGCGGGCAGGCTGGAGAAGCCCGTCACGTCCTGGACCGTCGGCGCGCCGATCAGCGGCGACACGGTCAGCGTGCCGGACGCGGCGGTGCCGGTGATCGTCGTCGTGAAGTTGCCGGCGGCGTCCACGTTGAAGGGCGCCGAGTCCAGGCGGAAGGTCAGGTTCGTGATGCTGAGCGACGCCAGGAAGCTGACCGAGCCGGTCAGCACGTTCGGCACCAGGAACGCGAGGCCCGTGTTGTCGAAGTCGGCGAGCCCGACCGGGTTGCCGCCGCTCCACAGCTGCGCGCCGATCGTGCCGTCGACCTGGAAGTTCGCCGGGCTCGGCGTGATCGCGCCGATCGACGTCGTGCCGGACCAGGTGAAGTTCGACTGGTTGATGTCGATGTCGAACAGCGAGGACTGCTGCGCTGTCGCGAGCGTCGTGAGGGCGAGCGCGCAGGCCAGGGCGCTCGCGCCGCGGGCGAGGAAGGGTCGCATGTGGGGATCTCCTGATGATGAGCGCGCGCCGGGGGTGGTCCGACGCGGCGGGGCGGCGGCGCCCGGAGCGCGCCGATCCGGTCAATCTATCACAGGCTCCCCGTCCCCGGCGGGGCGGGGTCGGAGCGGGCGCGGCGGGGCCGTCCGGCGGGCCCGGGATCCGCGCCGATGCACCGCGGGGGAGTCCGCGGTGCGCCTCGGGGGCGGCGTCCGGTCAGGCTCCGGCGCTACGGCCGCCCGTCCAGCACCCACTGCGCCAGCGCGCGCCGCTCGTCCGGCGACAGGTGCTGGAAGGTGGGCATGCGCGAGGTGTACTTGCGCCCCTGCTTCTCGAGCCGCTCGTCCTGCGCGATGACCTTCTCGGGGTCGCGCAGGTAGCGCTGCAGCCGCTCGACGTCCCAGTGCTGCTCGACGCCGGCCAGCGTCGGCGCCATGAAGCTGCCCTCGCCGGTGCGTCCGTGGCAGCGCGCGCAGTTCGCCAGGAAGAGCTCCCGCGCGCTCGGCGGGGCGTCCGGGTCCTGCGGCGTGGCGTCGCCGGATCCGCAGGCGGCGAGGCCGACGAAGGAGAGTCCCAGGGCGAGCGCGGCGGCGGAGAGTCCGCGCGCGGACGGTCGGCGACGGGCGCGGGGCGTGTCGCTCTGGCGGGGGGCGGAGGACATGGCGAAAGGGTCTAGCACGCGGGCGCGCGCTTGCGAACCGCCGCCGGCGGAATCCGCGCGCTCCGCCGCCGGACCGCGGGAGACGCGCGTCCCGTTCGCGCCGCTCTCACGGGACGCGCGCGTCCCACTCGCGCCGCTCTCAGGGGATGCGCGCGTCCCACTCGCGCGACAGCGGGTCGCCGGGGGCCAGTTCGAGCGCGCGGTCCAGCGCGTCGCGGGCGGCGGGGTCGTCGCCCGCGCCGTGCAGCGCGCGCGCCAGTCCGCGCCAG
>JAUHYB010000116.1 GCA_030426745.1 bacterium | reverse complement strand
GCGGCAGCGACGGAGGCGCGGCCGAAGGGCCGCGCCTCCGTCGCTGCCGCGCGGTGAAAAAACGAGCCCGGCTCGGTACTTTCCCTCGATGCGCAACGTGCGGATGGAGGTCGCCTACGACGGCTCGCGGTTCTTCGGCTGGCAGCGGCAGGACGGGTTCCTGTCCGTGCAGGAGGCGCTGGAGACCGCGCTCGAAGGGCTGCTCGGCGAGGCCGTCACGGTCCACGGCTCCGGCCGGACCGACACCGGCGTGCACGCGCTGCGTCAGGTCGCCAGCGTGCACGTCGACACCAAGCTCGACGACGACCGCCTGCGCCACGCGTGCAACGCGCACTTGCCCGAGGGCGTCGTCGTGCGCCGCCTCGAGACCTGCCGCGACGACTTCCACCCGCGCTTCGACGCGATCGGCAAGCGCTACCTCTACGTCACCTGGACGACGCGCTTCCGCCCGCCCTTCGGACGCGGTTTCGCGCACTGGGTGAACCACCCGCTCGACCTCGGCGCGGTGCGTCACGCGGCGGCGGCGATGGTCGGCCGCCACGACTTCCGGGCGTTCTGCGCGACCGGCTCCGACCGCAAGTCGACCGTCCGCACGGTGCGCGACGTGCGCGTCGTCGCGCGGCGCGAGCGCTTCGCCGTCGTCGCCGAGGCGGACGGCTTCCTCTACAACATGGTGCGCATCCTCGTCGGCACGCTGATCGACGTCGGGCGCGGGCGGCTCGACGCGGACTGCGTGGCGCGGGCGCTGGAGAGCGGGGCGCGCACCGAACTGGGCGCGACCGCGCCACCGGACGGCCTGTACCTCCTGCGCGTGCGCTACCCCGAGCCCTGCTTCCAGGGCCCCGACCGCGGGCCGCGGGGCGGCGCGGGCCTGTTCGGCTGAGGAGCGCGCGCCCGGCTCCGATCGGCGGTCGTCGGGGGGCCGGGGCGTCGCGGAGCGCCCTCGCACCTTTCGGAGATGCCCTCCAGACGCACGGGGGGGACGGTCCGATGAGGCGGTGCGGGTCGGACTTGACCGCCGTGCGCGGCAGGTCCACCCTGGACTCGATCCCGATGGTCCGACCGTTCTGCACGAACAGGAACTGGACCGCCCCCTCGATCGTGGGGGCAGGCCCCTCGAGCGCCGCTTCGCGCGCGCTCCCTCCGCGATGGGTACCGCCCGTCGCGGACCGCGGCACACCTGGGATCGCCGCGGGACGAGCGGGCCCGACGTCGCGTCGCACCGGACCTCGTGGGGGCGTCGCGCCTCCGCGTTCGCTCCGCGCGGCCGGCCGGCTCCCACGGCACCACGCTCTGTGACGGAGGTACGCATGCAGACCCGAGTGTCCATTCGCCACCACGACTACCCCTCGCGCGTCCGCGACGAGGTCGTCGACAAGGTGCAGTCGCTGGTCAAGTTCCACGACCGCCTGACGTCCATCAACGCGACCCTCGAGCGGCTCAACGAGGAGCACCGCGTCGAGCTCGTCGCGAACGTGGCCCACGGGCCGACCCTCGTCGCCGACGCCCGCGGGGAGAGCTTCCGCGGCGCCCTGGACGACGCCGTCCAGAAGATGACGACCTCCGTCAAGCGGGCCCACGACAAGCACCGGACCGAGCGGCGCCGCGCGGGCCGCGCGCGGTAGACGGGGGGGGAAGCAGGGAGCCCGGCTCGTTCTTCCGCCGGGCGACAGCGACGGAGGCGTGGTCCCCAGGGCCGCGCCTCCGTCGCTGCCGCCCGGCGGAAGAACGAGCCGGGCTCCCCGCGTTTTCCGACGCGCCCGCTCTCACCCTCTTCCGGGCGGGCTTTCGGGGGACCATTCTGCTACCGTGCTCCCCTCGCCCCCTCCCGGATCCCGCCCACCACGCCGATGAACTTCTGGAAGCAGTTCAAGCCCAAGTGCTGCAGCGTCAAGCTCAAGGCGGCCGACAAGCCGCAGGCGCTCGAGGAACTGATCGACAACCTCGTGAAGGCGGACGCGCTCCCCGAGGAGCTGCGCGCCGACGCGGTCACCGCGCTCGCCGAGCGCGAGGAGCTCGGCTCCACCGGAGTGGGGCAGGGCGTCGCGATCCCGCACGTCAAGCTGAAGGGCATCGACCGCGTGGTCTGCAGCGTCTCGATCCACAAGGAAGGCCTCGAGTGGGCCGCGATCGACGGCGAGCCGGTGAACATCTTCTTCACGGTGCTGCGCCCCGAGCGCGCCGGTGAGGAGCACGATCCCGAGCGCCACCTCGAGATGATGACGTGGATCGCGAAGCTCGCCCGCGAGCCCGACTTCCGCCGCTTCGCCGGTCGCGCGAAGACGAAGACGGAGCTCGTCGACCTCCTGAAGGAGATGTCGACGGTCTGAGTCGCGCGGCGCCGCCGCGCCGCTCCGCTCCGACCCGACCTCCGCCCGAGATCTCGTGGAAGCCGCGCGCTCCGTCACGATCGTGAACCCCGAGGGGCTGCACGCGCGCCCCTGCCACGCGATCGTCAGCGTGGCGCTCGAGTACGGCTGCACCCTGGCCGTGACCTGCGCGGGCGTCGAGGCCGACGGTCGCTCGATCCTGTCGCTGATGACGCTGCAGGCCGCCCAGGGGTCCGAGCTCGAGCTGCGCGCCGTGGGGGACGGCGCCGAGGACCTGTTGCGACGGCTCGCGGAGCTCGTGGCCGCCGGCTTCCAGGCCTGAGCGCTCCAGGCGCCGCCGGCCCCGGGCCGAGGATCCCCGCGGCGAGCCCGGGCCCTCCGCGGCGCGCGCGGCCGCCCCGGCGGCTCCGCGGCGCCTCCGAGAGGCCACCCGGCTGTCCCGCCCCGGCCGTTCCGGCCCCGGGCCGCCGGCCGCCGGGCGACGCGCCCCGGATCCGAACTCGGAAGGGGGAGTTTCCGCGGAGCCCCCTCCAGTCGATGCCGCTCCCGCGCCGACAGAGCGCCGGGTAGAGGGGCGATCCAGGTGCCGACGGGGCACCCGGCGGACCCTCTCACGACGTCCCCGGAGAGGCATCACTGGTGTTCCGCAAGTCCAAGAGCGTGATCGGACTCGATCTGGGAACCTCGGTCGTGAAAGCGGTCGAGATCTCCCTCGAGGGCCCCGAACCCGTGATCACCGGGTTCTCGCGCGTCGAGATCCCCCCCGGGGGCACGGCGCAGGAAGGCATCGAAGCGGCCTTCCGCGAGGGCAAGTTCCGCAGCAAGAACGTGGTCGTCTCGATGGCCGGTCAGTCCGTCGTCGTGCGCTACGTGCCGATGCTGAAGATGAGCGACTCCGAGCTCCAGCAGGCGATCCGTTTCGAGACGGACAAGTACCTGCCGTTCGAGCTCGACGAGGTCGAACTCGACTGTCAGTCGCTGCACAACGCGCAGCCCGGCGCGGTCGCCTCCGAGGGCGGCCCCGACGACCAGATGACCGTGCTGCTCGCCGCGTGCAAGTCGGACGCGATCGAGGAGAAGGTCCAGCTGCTGGTCGGACAGGGCCTGAACCCGGTGGCGGTCGACGTCGACCTGTTCGCGATCGCGAACGCCTGGGAGCTGTGCGGCATGCTGCCCGACGAACTCGTCGACGAGGACGACGGTCAAGCGATCGCGCTCGTCGACGTCGGCGCCGTCCGGACGTCGATCAACGTCATGTACAAGGGCGAGACCTGCTTCTCGCGCGAGATCGCCATCGGCGGCGGCGACATGACGCAAGCCGTGGCGCGTCGCCTGGGCGTCGAGAACTTCGAGGCCGAGGCGATCAAGCGCGCGAGCGACAGCCACGAGCCCGAGGTGAACAGCGCCATCGCGCCGGTGCTCGAGGACCTCGTCAGCGAGATCTCGCTGTCGCTGGACTACGTCGAGCACCACGCGGGCGTCGGGGTCGAGGAGATCCTGCTGTCCGGCGGCGGCGTGCTCGCGCCCGGCGTCACCGGCTACGTCGAACAAGCCACCAACCGCCGCACCCGGACGTGGAGCCCGCTCGAGGGCCTGCGCATCGACCCCTCGCGCGTGGACGTCGAAGAGATGGAAGCCTGGGCGCCGACCCTCGTCGTCGCCGTCGGTCTTGCGTCGAGAGTGAGAGCCGCATGATTCACATCAACCTGCTCCCGGAGGAGTACCGCCGCAAGCAGCGGACTCCCGTCAAGCTGATGCTCGCCGTCGCCGGCGGCGTCGCGATCAACGCCTCGCTGGGCGCCTGGTGGGGCTGGACGGCCTTCGGCGTCGCCGCCGAGGTGAAGTCCGAGCTCTCCGTCCTCCGCCTGGAGATGGACGGCCTCGACCCGCAGGTGGCGTACCACAAGGCGCTCGAGACCGAGCGCGGCGTGTACAAGCACCGCGAGGACACGCTCGCCGGCATCACGGCGAAGCGCATCTCGTGGACCAAGAAGGTGGACGAGCTGATCGACGTCGTGAACCGCGGCGGCGACGGGCAGCGTCACCTGATCTGGCTGGACGACCTGTCGGTCACGCAGGAGGGCAACAAGCGCTCCGGCGGCGCCGGCAGCCTGAAGGCCGAGGGCCACTCGGGCTCCGACAAGTTCGCGCAGGTCGCGAACTTCCTCGAGGACATCGAGACCTCGTCGTTCATCAGTGACTTCCACCCGCCCGCGCCGCCGGAAGGCTCCGAGTCGATCGTCGACGAGGAACTGATGCCGGCCGTCGTCTGGGCGTTCCCGCTCCAGCTCGACCTGAAGAGCGCGGAAGAGCGCAAGAACACGGAGACGAAACAGTGAACGAGAAGAAGGTCCTGCTCGGCGTCTGCGCCGGTGCGATCGCGATCGCCGCCGGTATCGGCGCGCTGATCTACTTCGAGTACGGCGACATCGCGAAGAAGCGCGAGGACGTCGCGTCGCTCCGCACGCAGATCGACACGTCTCGCAAGCTGATCGAAGGCACCAGCTCGCTGGAGCGCGAGGTCATCGTCCTGCGCGAGATGACCGAGCACATCAAGCAGGTGCTCCCGGACACGGACAACGTGAACAACCTGGTGCGCACGCTCCAGGCGCTCTCGGAGGAGTCCGGCGTCCGCATCCGCGGCCTGAAGAAGAAGGACATCGCCAAGGAGAAGGGCGCTGCCTTCGAGCACGTGGCCTACACCCTGACCTTGGAGTCGGACGCCTTCGAGCTGCTCGACTTCATGGACATGGCGGAGACCCACGAGCGCTTCATCCGCATTCCGCGGTTCAAGCTGACCGCCGCCAAGCGCAAGCAGTTCGAAGAGGACGGCTACGCGGCGCACGGCGTGCAGATGGACCTCGAGACGTTCGTCTACGACGGCAAGGACGACTCCGAACCCGTCAAGATCGAGGGCTACGAGCGCAAGCGCGACCTGCTGATCGGCGAGATCAACCGCCGGCGCCAGGCGCTGTCGGTCTCCGACTACGACTACCGCGGCGCCCGCGGCCGTCGGGACCCGTGGGTCGACCCGCGCGTGCCCGTGGCCGGCGACGGCGAGAGCGCGCTGACCGTCCAGGAGCAGATGGACATCGTCCAGGACCTGGTCGAGCGCACGCAGGTCGCGCAGACGCAGTGGCAGGAGACGACGAACGCGGAGAACGTGATCGCCGAGATGGTCGCCCGCGCGGACCTCGAGGACATGCTGGCCTCCCTCGAGGAGGACCTGCGTCGACTCGACGCCGACGGCTCCATCCGCTACGTGCCGTCGCAGCGTCGCCTGCAGCTCGAGGTCTCCGACCCGCTGCTGGAGATCCGTCGCTCGCTGCTGAACTCCGAGGGCGGGCGCGGCCCGTCCGTCGAGAAGCTGCGCGAGGTGCTGGAAGCCATGAACCGGCACCTGTCCGCGGCGGAGTACGACCTGATGCTCGAGGCCTACCGCCTCGTCGACGGTCAGCTCTCCTACGTCGAGAACGACCCGCTGCGCAAGCCCTTCGTGGACGAGCTCAATCGTCTGAAGCGGCTGGCGGAGACGGTGCTCGACTTCGACCAGATCAAGATCGAGGTGGGGGGCGTCGCCATCATGCACGGCGTGCCTTCCGCCGCCCTCGTCAACGGTCGCTCGGTGGGTGTCGGCGACGTCGTGAGCGAGGACTTGTACATCCGAGAGATCCGCACCGACGAGATCGAGTTCGTGTTCCGCGGCGTGATCCTTGCGCGCCGCTTCTAGGGCAAAACCAGGCGTAGGCGGCTCGGCCGCCAGGACTTCGAGAACGATGAAACATGTCATTCTGTGCGGGTTGCTGATCCTCGGCGGCCTCACTCAATCGGCGATTGCGCAGGTCCCCAGCCGTGAGGCACGGGTGACCCTGAACGTCGCGGAGCGTGAACTCACCAGCGTCGTGGACTACCTCCGCGAGCGCTCGGGAGCGAACATCGAGGTGATCGACGTCGAGCTCGGCGAAGGCAGCGACGGCGTCGTCTCCGACAACGTCATCAGCCTGCAGCTGGCCGACGTGCACTGGCGCACGGCGCTCGAGATCGCGGCCGAGAAGGCGGGCGCGGTCGTCGAGGAACGTCAGGGCGGCGTGCTCGTCGTGCTGCACCAGCAGCCGGTCGCGTTCACCTTCAACGACCAGGACATCGGCGAGGTGATCGACACGATCGCGCGCCTGTCGGGCGCGAACATCGTCGTCGCCCCCGAGGTCGGCGGTGAGATCTCGGTGCGCTTCAACGGCGTGCCGTGGCGCGACGCGCTCGACGTTGTCGCGAAGACGCGCGGCTACGTCGTGATCGAGGAGAAGGGCGGCATCCTGCGCGTCGTCGACCCGATCACGCTGCAGGACCAGCTCATCACCAAGAGCTACCAGCTGCGCTACCTGCGCCCCGACGGAGACTACCTCCCCGTGATCAAGTCCGAATTCGTAAGGTCTCGCTCGGGTGCAAATTCTAGCGCTTCCGCGAAAGGTGGCGTGGGTGGCGGCAACGACCCGAACAAGCAGCTGCTGCTTCGCTTCAATGCCTTGCGCTCGTTGGAGAAGGCACTGAGCAGCGGCGGCGACATGGACTACATCGAACGTCAAAACGTTCTGATCGTCCGTGATACGCCTCAGGTTCACGATGAAATCGCTACGATTCTGAAGACAATTGACGTCGAGCCACAGCAGGTCTTCGTCGACGTGAAGTTCGTCGCCACGACGAAGGGCGATCTCCTGAACATCGGAATTGATTACGGCCCGGACGGCCCGCAGGTGAACAACACCTGGGGCGCGGTGCCGGTCACGCTGCCCTTCGACGGCGGCTGGGTCGACGGCATCCTGCCCGACCCGAGCCTCGGCGGCACCACGGTGATCCCGCCGACGGTCTACGGCTCGCTGTCCTTCGAGGACGTCTCGCCGACCCTGCGCCTGCTGCAGCGCGACGAGACCTCGGAGGTCATCCAGGCGCCGAAGATCATCGCGCTCGACGGCCACCCGGCGACCATCTTCGTCGGCGAGACGATCCGCTACGCCGAGGCGAAGTCCGAGCAGGGCCAGGCCGGTGGTCTGCAGCTCTCGCTGGAGGAAGCCTCCGGTTCGCCGGTCGACGTCGGCTTCCAGCTCCTGCTGAAGCCGCAGATCGTCCCCGGCGCGGACCGCATCGTCCTCGAGGTCATCCCCAAGGAGACCAGCCTGTCCGGCACCGGCGAGAGCTCGCTCGCGCCCGAAGGCTTCGACGTGTTCACGATCGGCGCCGCCGGTCTCGAGGGTTCGATCGCGCTGCCGCGCACGCGCTCCTCGACGATCGTCACCACCATGATGGTCGACAGCGGCCAGACGGCGGTCATCGGCGGCCTGACGACCGACCAGGACACCGAGACGGTCTCGAAGGTGCCCGGCCTCTGGCGCATCCCGCTGGTCGGCGAGCTGTTCAAGCACAAGGTGCGCAACCGCGCCCGCCGCAGCCTGCTCGTCTTCCTGACCCCGAGCATCGTCCACACCCGCGAGGACCACGAGGCGCTGCTGCAGCAAGAGCTGCGTCGCCGCCGCGCGAACCTCAGCGAGGAGATCGAGGCGATGGTCTCCGGCGACTACGTCGAGCCGGAAGAGCTCGAGAACTAGACGAACGCCCGGTTTGCCCGGTGGCGGGGGGCCTCGCGCGGTGACGCGCGGGGCCCCCCGCCCGCTTCGTGGGTCCCGGGACCGGCGGGGGGGCAGAAAAGCGCGCTTGGGCTTTCCCATCCTCCGGCCGATAGGCAACAGTAGGCTCGTCGCGCGGTCGAACCGGCCGCGGCCGGGCCCCTCGCCCGGACCGCCCCGGGCGCTCGCCGACGCCCCCGGCTGCCCCCTCGCGGGCGCCCGGGACCCCGGTCCCCACACCGAGCCCTCGCCGTCCACGGCCGCCCGACGCTCCTCGGAGCTTCGCCGGCGCCACGCGGGCGGAGCGCGGAGCCCCCGGTGGGGGACGCCGAAGCCCCCGTCGGGGGCAGCGACACCGGGGACAGCCATACAACGTTCCAGCGCGGGCCCGTCCGGCCCGCACCACCACCCGCGGCGCGCCTCCCCCGAGGACGCCGCACCCGAGCGCGGCCCCTCCGGCCGCGCCGCATCCCCGGCGACCCCGCCGCCGCGACGGACCGCGGGACCTCCTCGGAGCTCCCTCCCGTCCCCGCGCGCGCGGACCGTCACAACCTGAACAACTCCAGCCGACCCGCCTCGGCTCGGCCGCCCCTCACGCGGGCGCCGGCGAGGCGTCTCGGGCGAGCTCCGGCTCCCCGCGCGCCTCCTGAGGGCGAGGGCGGCACTCCTTGACATGATCGAACAAGACCACGCGGCCCCGGGTGGGGACGCGACGTTCGGGTCCTTCGGGACCACCGGACTGGACGGCGATTCCCTCTTCCGCTCGGCGGAAGCCGGCGCGGAGAGCGCGACGGCGGGAGGCGCCACGACACGAACCGACGCGGAGGGCGACGACCAGCCCCGCCGCAAGAAGGCCTCCCGACGCCGCGGCGGCCGCCGACGCAAGTCGTCCGCCAAGCGGGACGACGACGCCGCCGGCGAGGACGCTCCCGCGGAGGCCGCCGGGGCGACCGCGGACCGCGGTGACGGCGACGATGGTGACGGGAGCGGTTCCGCGCCCAAGAAGAAGCGCCGCCGCTCCCGCCGCCGCAAGCCCGCCGGGTCGAAGGCCGAGGACGCCGACGACTCGGCTGCCGACGACACCGATGTCGAGGCGGACGACGCCGAGCCCCGCGGAGACTCGCGAGGGGACGACGACGGCGCTCCGAAGAAGAAGAAGCGTCGCTCGCGCCGCAAGACGAAGCGCGCCGACGACGACGAGGCGGACGCGCTCGACGCGCCCGCCGGGGCGCGCGGCGCGAAGGCGGACGCCGACGAGGCCGGGGGCGACGACGGCGACGGCGAGGACAAGCCCAAGCGCCGCCGCCGCGGCAGCCGCGGCGGCCGCAAGCGCAAGAAGAAGGACGAGTCCGCCGGCTCGCTCGACGGCCCCGCGGTGATCGAGGCGATCCCCGGCGAGGAGGACGACCTGCCGGAGCTGCCCGACCTGCCCGACGACGCGGAGCTGGTCGAGTCCGGCTCCTCGAAGTCGAAGCGCGGGAAGAAGGCGAAGAGCCGGCGCTCGCGCTCCAAGTCGAAGGCGAAGGCCGACGAGGACGACGACGAGCCGCCGCGGAAGAAGTCCGCGAAGCCGCGCACGCAGATGATCCTCGTCAACTCCAGCGACC
>JAUHYB010000115.1 GCA_030426745.1 bacterium | reverse complement strand
GCGTGGTCGCGCCAGGCGGCGACGACCTTCGTCAGCGGCGTCGAGCCCGTGCCGAGGTGCCAGCGGATCGCGTACTGGCCGATCACCAGCGTCAACCGCACGTCGGACAGCGCGCCGATCACCCGCGCGCGCCACGCCTCGGCACACTCCGGCCGCGGCGGCAGGTCGCCGGACGTGCCGGTCCCCGGATAACAGAAGCCCATCGGCACGATCGCGACGCGCGCCTCGTCGTAGAAGGTCGCCGCGTCGACGCCCATCCACTCGCGCAACCGGTCGCCGCTGGGATCGTCGAACGGCACGCCCGACGCGTGCACGCGCCGCCCCGGCGCCTGGCCGGCGACGAGCACCCGCGCGGTCGGCGCGGCGCGCAGGACGGGCCGCACGCCGTGCTCGAGCTCCACCTCGCAGAGGCGACAGTCGCGGATCTCGCGGAGGAGGCGGTCGAAGGCGTTCATGCGTCCAGTTTCGCCCGGGACGCGCGGCGCGCAACCGGCCAGGTGCGCCGCGTCGGTCACGGCCGTGCCATCGCTGTTTGCTACAGTCGCCCGCCGAGCCGCTCGCCCACCCGCTTCGACGCCGTCGACGCCGCGCCGACGGTCCGGCCTCCACCGCACCGAACCATGAACACCGCCCGCCTCCTCGCCGCCCTCTCCCTGACCGCGCTCGCGGCCGCCTGCGCCTCGCACGAATCGCACCCGGTGCTCGAGTCCCGCGCCATCGGCGACACGCGCAACGTGCACGCCTACGGCGACGTCTGGCTCGCGGGCCAGCCGACGCCGACGGACTTCGCGCAGGTCGAGGAGCTGGGCTTCCGCACCGTGATCAACTCGCGCCACGAGGCCGAGCTCGGCGACTTCGACGAGGAGGCGCTCGTCACCAGCCTCGGCATGCGCTACATCGCGCTGCCCTGGAACGGTCCCGACGAGCTGACCGACGAGATCTTCGACCGCTCCCGCGAGCTGCTCGAGACCGCCGAGCGCCCGATCTTCTTCCATTGCGCCTCGGCGAACCGCATCGGCGCGGTGTGGATCCCCTGGCGCGTGCTGGACGGGGGCCTGTCGTACGAGGACGCGCTGGCCGAGGCCAAGGTGATCGGGCTGCGCACGGACGCGTACGAGGCGAAGGCGGCGGACTACGTGGCGCGGCGGCGGTGACGACGCCGCGCGGTCCGGACTCGACGGACCGCGCGGCGCCGCTGGTGCGGAGGCTCGCGCCTCAGCGCCAGGGGACCTCGAGTCCCTGCGAGACGTTCGATCCGGTCCCGCACACCGACAGCGCCGGGTCGCGGTACCAGAGCTGGTAGTAGCGCGTCTGCATCGGCGAGACCGCGCCTTCCGCGGCGACGTCGACCGTCGTCTCGGCGTACCCGTTCCCGTCGGTGAACAGCGCCTCGATGCGCTCGGTCGGCGACCCCATGCACCACACGCCGTCGCGGAACGGGACCGCGATCAGCGACGAGCCTTGCACGAGGACGCACGGCTGCGACGGGCGCGCCTGATAGACCGCGAAGGTCGCGTCGTCCGCGCCGACGACCATCCCGCCGCGCGCGCCGAGGTAGGCGCCGTGCCCTTGCGAGTTCGCGCAGCCCTCCGCGCTCTTGCGCGACGTCTCGTTCGAGCACGGGCAGGGCCCCGCCGCGCCGCCGTCGCCCAGGCAGACGTTGCGCGGGCGCTCGCCGCGGTCCACCAGGATCGCGCGCTCGACGCCGTCGTCGAACCACGCGGTGAAGATGATGAAGCGACCGTTCGGGCTGATGTCGTAGGCCCCCTCGAGCGAGGCCAGCATCTGGACGGGCGCGGCCGAGATCCCGGCCATGCCCTCGTGCACGATCAACTCGTCCTCGAGGAAGATGCCGCTCACCTCCGGCGCGCTCCCCCAGCGGCCCGAGTAGAGCACCTCGCCGGGCTTGGTGACGCAGACGTCGGCGTCGAAGTCGTCGTCGAAGACCTCGCCCGGGACGCCGGGCACCGGGTCGCCGCCCGCGCGCACGACACGGTCCTCGTAGACGACCAGCTCGACCCCGCTGAACAGGTCCGCGCGGAACGCCAGGCCGCCGCGCTCGTTCACGTCGCAGGTCGCGTCGCTCAAGCTCCCCCAGAACTCGCCGGGGACGAGCGGGCACGGCGCCCAGCGCTGGACGACGAGCTCGTCGTCCAGGTACAGCGCCCGCGCCTGGCCGGCCCCGACGCGCACCTCGTAGGCGACGTTGCCCGCCGAGTTCGCCGCGAGGAACGCGCCGTCGGGCACGATGTCGAGGCTGGTCACCGGGTCGGTCTGGCCGGGCAACACATCGCCCTCCTGCACCACGACCTGCGCGGTGAAGCCGTTCACCTGCTCGTCGATCTCGAACCGCAGCACCGCGCCGAAGGGTCCGCCCGGCCCCGAGAGCTCGCAGCCGGCGTACACGATGCCGTTCTGCGGCACGGCGTACCCGAGCGCGCGCTCGAAGGTGGTGCCCGCCGGCAGACCCGGAGCGACGATCGGCTGTCCTTCGTACAGCAGCACGTCGCCGTCGTAACCGAGCCCCTGGTTGGACGCGCTGCCGCCGTGCTGGAACAGGTAGCGCGCGGCGAGCTTGCCCTGCGGTGATCGCTCGTGGTGCAGGATCACGACCGTCATGAACGCCCCGGGCGGCTGGGAGACCGGCTGGAGCTCCTCGAACACGACCTCCGTCGCCGTGACCGTCGCGTGCAGGAACGACTCGTTCGAGATGGAGGCCGACCAGGTCCCGTCGTCCGAGACGGCGACGCTCGCGATGTTCCGAACGGTGCCGCCGTGCAGCGCCGGGTCGCCGGTCGCGAGCACCTCCACGTAGGTCTGCGGCGCCGCCGCCGCTCCACCGGACAACCCGAGCGCCGCAGCGCTCCCGAGCAGGATGTTCCGCATCGTCTTCCCTCGTGTCGAGTTTCCAGCGGCCGCCGACGCACGCCGCCGGCGACACCGGAGCCCATCCTAGCCGCGGCGCGAGACCTCGCGCGCCGGATCGCCCATCGCGCGTCGCCCGGGAGGGAGAGACGGCCCGGACGGCGCCACCTCGGGCGCCGGAGCTGGAGCGAGCGGTCGCGAGTCGACGCGGCGCGGCCGTTCCACGCGCCGTATGCTCCCCTCCTCCGCGGCGCGGCGCATGGTCGCGCTCCCGGTCCGCACGCCCGCAGCCCCTCGCCGCATCCCCGAACGACACCGTCCATGACCGAACCCCGCACCCGCGCCGACCGCATCGACGAGCTCCTCCCCCGGCTGCTGCACTGGTCGATCGTCGACGAGCGCATCGACGGATTTCGCAGCGACGCCTACGCCGTCCGCGCGCCCGACGGGCTGTTCCTGATCGACGCGCTGCCGCTCGAGCCGCGCGCGCAGGAACAACTCGGGCCGATCGCCGGCCTGTTCCTGACTCACGGCAACCACCAGCGGTCGGCCTGGCGCCTGCGCCGCGAGACGGGCGCGCCGGTGTACGCGCCGGCGGGCGTGCGCGGGCTGGACGAGGAGCCGGACGTGCGCTTCGACCAGGGCACCGCGCTGCCCGGCGGGCTGCGCGCGATCGAGGCCGCGGCCTTCGACGCGGCGTGCTACCTGGTCGCGGAGGGCGCGGACGGCGGGCCCGCGGTCTTCTGCGGCGACCTCGTCTGCCAGGACCCGGGCGGACCGCTGCGCTTCCCCGTGCAGCCGGGCTACTTCGATCCGGCGCGCGGCGAGGAGGACGCACGGCGCTTGCTGGAGGCCGCGCCGAGAGCGCTGTGCCCGGCGCACGCCGCGCCCCTGCGCGAGGGGGCGAGCGAGGTGTTGCGGGGGTTGGTCGGGCGGGGGTAGTTGATGTGGGGCCGGCGAGGTCGGTCAGGGGTGTGCTCTACGGATGCAACACGGCAATCGCATTCGTGAGGAGCCCAGGGCTCGAACCCACGACGTTCAGCTTGGGAATCTGGGGCGAGTCTGGCGCATGAAGCGAGACGAGCGCCGACCTCGGGGGTCAGCGCTCGTCAGGGGGAGTGCTCAGCCAGACACTGACGGACACGGGGTCGGGTGGGCGCCGGCGATCACCGCGTCAGTCCCTTGCCTCACACGTGGGTCGTTCATGACCGTCTCTTCCGGCTGATGCCGGGACTTGAGACGGTTGGTCTGAAGCGTGCTCTACGTGTCGTTGCTTTCGCGATGGAACGCTGCGCCCAACACACAAGCATGTGGCAGCGAGACACTTCACATCAAATAGACGTCAAAGTCCAGACTTGCCCCCAGTGCGGCGCACCGGCAGACGACACCGGCGCCCACGAAAAGGGCGGGCATCTCCGGAGAGTAGACAGCTACGCCGACACACACGTTCGCTGTATCTGCAAGACGTGCAACTGCACCTTCCAGGCCGTCCAGCCTCTTCAGAAGCGACAGAAGAACGACTTCAACATCGTCGGAATCCACACGCCCCGTCTCGATCTGCCACCCATTCTCCTTCGCGACCATGCGAGTCCGCGGGTAGAACCCTCCTACAGCCCAACACTCGTCCCCTTCCAGTCCAATGCGAGCAGCGATGCTCTTCGGCGACAGGCTGGAACTCGTAACGCGTAGGCGAACGTGCACCTCAGTCATTGGATGTTGGGATATTGAGCCTAGCGGGTTCTTCAAAGGGAGCGAGGTTCGCACATGGGGCAGATCGTAACCGCCCGAGCGCACACCTGGACCAGTCGGCACACGGCCTACCGGTCCCACTCGCTCGATTGTGCTTCTCAGGAAATGATCTCCGCTCATTGAGCACTTCTTGACCGACCGAGCCGTTCGGGGGCAGCCGACGCGCGTCCCACCAGTTTCGCTCGCCAGATCATCGCGGCATCGTAGCAGTCGCTGGCGAGCCCTGCTCAGTGCCGAGCATCGAAGGGCTCTGGGGCGCCACCTGATGGCTGCGCGAGCGTGTGAGCGGCCAAGGGCCCCCCGCGACCCGCCCCGGCGTCGAGGCGAGAGCTGGAGCGGGCGAAGGGGCTCGAACCCACGACGGCTGTCAGCCGGCTGCTGCGCAATCGAGGGTACTCGGTAGTACAACGAGACTGGACGTATCTCGCGCCGGCGTCGATCCAGGCGCCACGCCCTACAAGTCTTGCTAGCGCCCCCCCTTCAAGTCACCACATCGTCCGCTTCGCGCGAGCTGGCCACTCGGCGTCATACGTCGCGCCGTCGATCTGCCCCTCGCTCATCTCGCGCAGGAGATCTCCGACCGTCGGCAGGCCCACGCTCTCGTCTCCGGCCGTCCAGAATCCGGCACGCAGCAGGGCCCGGGCGCACTGCGAGTAGACTTCGACGATCTCGATGACGAGCACCGTGCGCGGCCGCTTGCCGTCCCGCTCGAAGCGGGCCTTGAGCGGCTCGTCCGCCGTCACCCGCGCTCGACCGTTGACGCGAATCACGTTGTTCGAGCCCGGCACGAAGAACATCAGCGACACCCGAGGGTCGCGGACGATGTTGCGCAAGGAGTCGATCCGCTCGTTGCCGCGCCAGTCCGGGAGCGCCAGCGTGCCCGGGTCGAGCTCCAGCACCACCGGACCGTCGTCTCCACGCGGACTCGCGTCCGTGCCTTCGGGGCCGACGGTCGAGAGGACGCAGAACCGCGACCGGCCGATCCACTCGCGGTAGAGCGGAGTCAGGCAGCGCGAAACCTTGGCCACCGCCGCCTCACCGGGCGTGCCGTAGAGCGCCTCGAGCGCGGGAACAGTCTCGATGAAGTCCATGTCATATCCCCTCACCAAGACGTTCCGGCTCGCACGGCCAGACCGTACAGTCGGCGCGGTCCCGGCATCAGCGGCGGCCGAAGCGAAGCTCCTCGACGGAGGCGCGGCGGAACAGGCGATGGGATTCGACCCAACCACGGCTCTCGTCGCGGACCGGCTCCTTCGGCTGATGCCGGGGCTGGAGACGGTTGGTCAAGAGGGTGCGCCACGAGTGCAACTTGGTCAACGATCTCGTGAGGGGCACAGCCTTCGCCCTCCCGACGCAACGGACCGCCACTACTTCCCGTCCGATTCCGCAGCGCCTCCAGTCGCCGCCACCGACCTGCGCGAAGCGAAGACAAGCACCGACAGCACGGCGATCACTAGGCACGCCACGCCGATCAGCGACTCCCCTCTCCTGAAGTTCGTGGTCGCGATCAGCGCGAACATCATGGCGTTGCAGAGGAGCAAGATCCTCGATGATCCGAGCTGCGATTTCTGATTTGATGTGTTCATGGCAAACCCCCAATCGCTTGTTCGAGCCGATGCGCGATTCTAGCGACCGGAGGCTGGGCCGGGTAGCCGACGCAACCCCGGGGCCGGCAGCGGTCACCTTGACTTGGCAGCACGCCCTCTCGCTCTACGGGAAGCCCCTCTTCGGGCGCCGGCACGCCGAGGCGCCCGCGAATCGGCGCACGGCTGGCTAGGTGGCGCGGGGCTCGAAGCCACCACGACCGTGCGAGTGGAGCGGCCGATGGGGCTCGAACCCACTGCAAACCTAGCGGCCACCTTGAGCCGCATCCCTCGCTGCCTGCCGTCGGGTTCATGACCGGCCCCGTTGGCTGCTCCAGCTCCCACTGACGCACCAGTCGGTCAACCCGCAAGGCGCCACGGGCCTCCACCGCTGCCGGCAACGACCCAACCAGCGCCCCCCAACGCAAGAGGCCCCCGCACACCGCGAGGGCCTCTCTCAGATCAGTCGGGCCGAAGCCCTGCACTCATCACTACCAGCGGCCGCCGCCGCCGCCGCCGCGGTGACCACCGCCGCCGCCGCCGCGGTTCTGGCGCTCTTGCGCCTCGTTGACCTTCAGGTTGCGGCCGTCGAGGTTCTGGCCGTCGAGCTCCTGGATGGCGCTCTGGGCTTCGGCCTCGGTGGTGAACTCGGCGAAGGCGAAGCCGCGCGGGCGGCCCGTTTCGCGGTCCATGACGATGTGCACGTCCTTGACGTTGCGACCGCCGTTGGTGAGGGCGGCGCGGAGGGTGTCCTCGGTGGTGTCCCAGGACATGTTTCCGATGTAGATGCGAGAACCCATGGGGGTGTCTTTCCTTTTCCGTGTCGGCGGCCTGGTCCCGTCCATACACACGGAGAGGCGAGAGCGCGCAGAGCAGCAGGTCTGGTGTCGTCCGGAGTCGTCCGAAGTGGGCGGTCCGGTGCTCGGCTCACCGCGTGTCGTCGCGGGCCTCGAGGATGAGGGCGCGGGACGGCGGGTGGCCGTGCTCGTTGTAGAGGAGTTCGGGAGGCGCGGGCGGCCGGCGAGCGGGAGCGCGTGCGGAGCGCGGTGGGCGGCCGGGGCCGCGGCCCTGCAGTATAGTGACTGCGCGGCGAATTGCCGATCCGGGTCGCGGCGGTGGTCGGCGAAGCGCCGGCGGTCGGCCGGCTCGCGCGAGGCGCGGCGCTCGAGGCTCTCCGGTCGGTCTGTGCGGCTCGGCGCCCTGCTCGGCTCAGCGCGAGCGCCGGGACTCTTCGGCCCGGCGTCGCCGCTCGCCGCTCTCGACGCAGCTGACAGCGGGTCGCCCGTTCGCGCGTCGCCGGCGCCTCGGCTCGCCCACGGCCTGTCTCGGCCGTCGGCAGCGTCGCGGCGCCGCGCGCGTCGTCGCCCGTGAAGTCGTGGTTTCGGTGGAAGTCTGTGGTCTGGGTCGCAGTGTCCCCTCCCGACCCCCGGTGGCCAAGGGAGTCCGCGAGGGGCGGTGGAGCGGCCGATGGGGCTCGAACCCACGACATTCAGCTTGGGAAGCTGGAGCGGTTAGGCCAAGTCGCGGGGGACTTCGGCCGTCAGACAGAGAATCGGTGCGACATCCCGGGACATGCGCGGTCAGGATTGGACACCCTTAGTAGCGAGAACCTCGGCCGACTGGTGCGACCGAGGTTCTGGCGGTGGAGCGTCTGGGGGGGGCCTGCTACGGCACTATCGGCGTTCGGCTTAACGACGGGACAGTACGCGAGTCTTGGGTAGGACGAGCACGAAGACTCTCAGTTCGGCTTGGCGTTGGGACTGAACGGACCAGTCAACGAGCTCCAGACATGAACTCACCAACCGTTTGTGAAGACCGCAGACATCTTAGATCAACAGAATCGTATGCAATCACCTTTCCGGTGGACACGAAACTCTTCAGTCGAACGACTGGGTACAGGCGACCCGAGCTACCGCAGGAGTACGCATCCTCTTCGTCGATGTATGAAAAAATCCACGTACTGCCCTCCAAGCAAACCCAGATCTCCACTGGCCGCACTGGCGCCCGATCACCCGCCCGAACAAAGGTGGCGACATCGGCGCCATCTACGCGCTTCATGTGCCTCGGCACGCCTACCAATCGGCCGTCATAGCTTTGGACGCAAATCGTTGACTCGTCATCGCCGTAGATCTCCAGTGCACTAAAAGCATGGCACCCCGAAACGGCCAGCAGCCCAACGGCAACAAGGCAGCCATAGCGGGTTCGGCCACAGGCTAGAATTATCGCACATTTCAGAGCACCAAGTGCATGAATTAACATGGCCGCTCCCCGCAAGTCAGAAGGCCGATCACTTTAGTCCAGCAGAGGTTGCGAGTGTGTCCCACCGCAAATGATGGCGAATCGGCCCCGGGAATCTCACGCCGTAACTCAGCCTCTCCAAAGCTTCAGGTAGCGCAGTTTCGCAAGCACACCGCTCACGGCTGCGCGCTCGATTCTAGCGGCGACAGCCCAATTGGGGGGCCGCTCGTCGAGCGGAATCCGCTCCGCTTCCCGCACGCGGGCGGCTCGGCAGGCGCCCAGGAAGGCCGCGCGTTCGAGTAGCGTCACACGCGGCCGCGCCTGCCACGCCTCACGGGGTACGCGGCCGCGGGCGTGGCGTGGTCGGCCGTGCTCGTTCGCGAAGAGGCGGGCCGCCTCGAGGTCGTCCAGCGTCCACTCGCCGGGATGCCCGCGGATTCGCGCCGACCACTCCGCGCCGTGCTTCACCGAGCCGACACCGGCCTCGCAGGCCCCGTTGAATTGCGGCATGTACGGCGGCGAACGCAACGGCGTCACGCCCCATTGCGCCAGGACGTCCGGCACCGCGCCGCCGACCAGCGCGCCGCCGTTGTCCGACTTCAGCACGAGTGGCG
The DNA here is from genome assembly GCA_030426745.1 of bacterium. Taxonomy (GTDB): domain Bacteria; phylum Planctomycetota; class UBA1135; order UBA1135; genus JACKHV01. Next base: position 513 of record JAUHYB010000115.1, on the reverse strand, counting down.
CGCCGTGTTCGGTGAACAGGCGCTCGAGCACCTCTGCGACGTGCGCGGCGCTCTCGCAGACCGCTGCTTCGTTCGCCAGCTGAAAGCCGCTCGCCAGGTCGCGCACGACCAAGACGCGAGCGAAGACGCCCTCGACCGGCACCGGCGGCCGCGTGTGGTCGATGGCCCAGACCGAGCCGGGCTGCGTCCACTCCAGTCGGTACCGCCGTCGCCCGTGCAGCCGCCGCACGCGGAGGAGGATGCGCTCGGCATAGCGCCTCGACAGCGAGGGGTAGGCGGCGCTCAGAGCCCGCGCTCCGATGCGCGGTGACTCGAAGGCGTCCCGTATGGCGGCGCGACGCTCGGCCTTCGTCGGACGCGAGCGGCGACGGCCGCGCCGGTGACGGGCAGCGATGTCGCTCCGGCTCCGCTGTTCCCAGCGAGACAAGGTCGTGCACGACACGTCGAGCAGGGCGGCCACCCGTGCCGCAGTGTGGCCCCCAAACGAAAGAAGCCCCCGCAACCGCAAGGGCC
>JAUHYB010000114.1 GCA_030426745.1 bacterium | reverse complement strand
CACGTAGAGCGGCACGTCGATCTCGCGCTCGAGCTGGTCGGCGAAGGCCGCCGAGTCCGCGTGGTCGCGGGAGAACCACGTCACGCGGATCAGGTTCTCGCGCGGCAGCTCGTCCGGCTCGACCAGCGTCGTCCCGTGCAGGCCGTAGAGCGTGCGCTCCTCGACCTCGTCGCGCGGCCGCGTCGCGAACTTCTCGCCCGCGCGCATCACGACCGTCTGCAGCCCGTGGCGCGCGCCGAAGTCCAGCGCGCGGGCGGTCGAGCGGTTCGACAGCACGCGCTCCTCCAGGAACTTGCCGGTCGCCGGGTCGATCACCGCCGCGCCGTTGAACACGACCGCCGGACCGGCGAGCCCCAGGTCGTCGATCACCGGCCCCGCCGAGATCGCCGAGCGGCCCGTCACGACCATCACGACGGCCTCGGTCGCGTCGAGCGCCCGCACGGCGTCGCGCACGCGCGGACGCACGCGCCCGTTCGAGTCGAGCAAGGTCCCGTCCAGGTCGAGCAACAGGGCCCGTGCGCGCGGCTGCGTCATGCGCGCGGAGTCTACGGCGCGACTCGGCCGCGGTCGAGCGCCGGCGCGCTCACTCCACCGTCAGCGTGACGCCGCGCCGCTCGCCCACGACGACCTCCACCTCGGCCGTCGCGACCACGGTCTCGTCGTCGTCGCCGTAGAGCGCGACGTCCCAGGTGCCCGGCAACAGCGAGCTGATCCTCCGCGCGCCGCGGTACCGCGAGCGCGTCTCGAAGGTCGCGCCCGGCGGCACGTCCCCGCCGTCCTCGTCGCGGCGCAGCGCTCCGCGCAGCAGCGCGCCTCGGTGCCCGCGGTTCACGCCCGCCACCTCGACGTTCAACACGCCCGCCCGGTCCAGCACGAAGTCCACGCCGACGCGCACCTCGTCGCGCATCAGCGGGTCCAGCCGACGGTTCTCCGGGACCACGTACGTCCCGCGCACGTGGACGACCAGCGGCAACTCCGGCCGCACGCCGTCCAGGCGGTAGCGCCCGTCGCGGTCGGTGCGCAGCGAGCGCTGGTCGACCGACTCCCACTCGGTGTTCGTGTCGCCGTCCTCGTCCTGCGTGACCTTGATGCGGTAGTCGTTGGCCCACAGGTGGTCGCCCTCCGCGATCGACACGTCGACGCGCAGGTCGGGGAGCGGCTCGCCGGACGCGTCGACGACCACGCCCTCGATCGCGGTAACGCCCAGCTCGAACACCTGTTCGTCGCGCGGGTCCGCCTCGACGCGCACCTCGAAGCCGCGCGGCATGCGCCGCTCCGGGTGGCTGATCGTCGCGCGGTAATCGCCCAGCTCGAGCGCCTCGAACACCGCGCGTCCCTCGTGGTCGGTCACGCGGCGCAGCGGATCCTCCATGCCGCCGCCCCACCAGTACATGTTGCCGTTGCCGTCGGGGTCGATGCGTTGCAGCTGGACCAGCGCGCCGACGCACGCCTCGCCGCCCTCGGTGACGCGCACCCGCGCGCCGCCGCGCGGGCGGACGGTGAACGCGACCTCGACGGTCTCGCCGCTCTCGACGCGGACCTCGTCACGCTCGTCGTCGCGCACCTGCTCGGGGCCGCGGTACCAACCCAGGTCGGCCTCGCGCTGGTCCTGCACCCACAGCGTCCAGCGACCCGGACGCATGTCGGTGAAGGTCATGACGCCGGACTCGTCCGTGCTCTCCTTGGCGCGCGCGTTCGAGTTCCAGTAGTTGCGCTGCTGCGCGACGGACGGGTCCTCGTACTGGCGCCGGATCTGCACGCCGGCCATCGGCGCGCCCTCTTCGTCGGTGACCGTCACCCGCACGACGCCGCAGCGCGACAGGCGCAGCTCCAGCTCGGCCTCGTGCGGCGGCGCGGTCGTCCGGGCGTCGCAAGGCGCGAAGCCGGGCGCGACCGCCCGCACGCGGCACAGGCGCCCGGGGATCGCCGTGACGCGCGCCACGCCGTCCGCGCCGGTGCGCGCGCCGTGCAGGTCGCGGTCGGTGCGCGGCAGGTAGTCGTGGTCGGTGCCGACGGCGTCGTCCAGCTCGTCCTCCTCGTCCGTCGCCGCGAGGAACACGCGCGCGTCCTCGATCGGCTCGCCGGTGTCGTCGGCGACGACGCGCACGGGGAGGCGCGGCGCGCGCTCGAGCTTCACCTCGCCCAGGTCGTGCTCCTCGCCCGGCCGCAGCACGAAGTTGTCGCGCGTCAGGTCGCGGTATCCCTCCGCGCGCACGAACAGCGTGGCGTCCGAGCCGTCCGAGCGCGCGCGCAGGTGCTCGAAGGTCGCCGCGCCGCCGGGGTGCGAGGTGTCCGGCTCGCCGGAGTCGTCCTCGAGCACGCCGTCGCCGCCCAGGTTGTTGCCCCACACGCGCGCGACGTAGTTCGTGACCGGCTCGCCGGTCTCGGCGTCGACGACCTTCCACGACAGCGTGCACTCCTCGCGGTACTTCAGCACCACGTCCTTGTCGCCCGACATCGCCGTCGCGCGGTCGAAGCCGCGCATGTCGCGCCAGCCGTCCGTCGGCTCGGGGACCTCCGCGCCGTCGTCCTTGCGCTGGTACTGCACGCGCAACAGGTACTGGGTGTTCGGCGCGAGGCCCGCGACGCGGTAGGTGCCGTCGGGCGCGACCTCGGCGCGACGTGAGCGCTCCAGCTCCGCGCCCTCCACGCCGATCGTCTCGCCGGTCGGTTGCTCGTCCGTGCGCCGCGCCTGCACGCGCAGCGGGCGCCCCGCCGTCGGCATCGCGCCGTCGAGCCGCCCGCTGATCGCGAGGCCGGGCTCCAGCGTCACGCGCAACCCGCGCTCGGACGCGCCGGCCGGCTCGGTCGTGCCGAAGCGCTCGGTGACGCGGTGTTCGGTCGAGTCGAAGATCAGGTGCCAGCCGCCCGGCGCGAGCGTCGCGGCGCGGAAGCGGCCCTCCTGGTCCGTCACGTCGACGGGGACGCCGACGCCGGACAGCTCGAGCCGCGTGCTGCCGCCGCGTGTGCTGATTCCGCGCAGGACGCGCACGCCCGCCACCGGCTTACCGCGGTGGTCGGTGACCGTGCCCTCGACGACGACGCCGAGCGACAGTTGCAGGTCGCCCATGTCGTACTGCTCGTGCTCGGGGATCTGGTCGCACAGGCGGTCGAAGGGCGCGTAGCCGTCCGCGCGCACGGCGAAGCCGTACTGGCCCGGCTCCAGGTCGTCGAAGTGGAAGCGCCCCTCCGCGTCGGTGACCGCCTCGAACACCTCGTCGCCGCGGCCCCACACGTCGAACTCCTCGAGGTCGGCGGGCATCGGCATCCAGCGCGAGCAGCCGCGGGCGACGACGCGCACGCCCTCGAGCGGCGCCTCGCCCGCGCCGAGCACGCGGCCCCAGACCTGCGAGTCGGGCGCCTCGGCCGCGAGCGCGGCGAGCTCCTCGGCCGTGGGCGGCGGCGGCGCGCTCTCGAGCGACACGCGCCCGCCGTCGCGGTCCTCCGTCGCCGCGGCGTCCGACCGGCCGTCGGCCGCGAGGTCGCCGGGCCCGGATCCGTCCTCCGCCGCGAGCACCGCGTGCACGACCCCCCCGTCGGCGCCGAGGTTCAGGGACCACAACCCGCCGAGCACGGCGAGGGCGGCGAGCAGGACGAGGAGCAGTGGCGTTCGACTCAAGTGGACGGCCTCATCGGGCGGCGACGGCCCGGCGGGATCGAGGACGGGCGATCGATGCTAGCAGGGGCGCGCGAGGCCCGGAAGCGCCGCGGGCCGCGGAGTCGCCCGGGGGCCCGTGGAGCGGGACCGCGGGCGCCGAAGGCCGACGCGGGGCAGGTTCGATGCGCGGCGAGCGCGGCCGGGCGGGCCGCGGACGCGCTCCTGACGCCCTCGCGGTTCGACCGTGCGGCTGGACCGTGCGGCTCCCGCGGGCCGGGCGCCGCCACCGGCTGCGTCGGGCGCCGGCGGGCGTGTGCCGGCGGGAGCGGCGCCGACGCACCGCTCCCCCGCCGGGCGCGCTACGGCAACACGACCTCGACCTCGGTGACCTCGTTCGCGCGCACCTCGGCCTCGCGCGGTTCGCCGCGCACCGGGCCGGAGCTCGACGGCGTGTGGCTCTCGACCGTCACGGTCCAGGCCCCCTTCGCGACGCCCTCGAAGAGCACCGCGCCCTCGCCCTGCTGGAAGCGCGACTCGGACTCCTCGTCGCCGTCGTCGTCCGTGCGGCGGATCGTCACGTTGCAGAACTCGAGCGGCGTCGCCCCGGCCGAGCGCACGGTCACGCGCAGCGCGCCGCCGCCGTCCAGCTCGAGCCGCTCCACCTCGCGCTCCTCGCCCGGATCGAGCGCGTCGACGACGAGCTCGGCGTCCTCCAGGTACGGCCCGCTCGGGTCGCACGCGAGGCGCAGCTGCACGCCCGCCGCGACGCCGCGCAGCTCGTACCGCCCGTCGGCGTCGGTGCGCACCGGATCGCCGACGCCGCCGCCCGCGGTGAAGGTCGCGCCGCCGGTCGAGATCATCACGAACTCGCTGCGGCGCGCGGAGCCGGACTCGACGCGGTGCGCCTGGATCGCCGCGCCGACCACCGGGCGACCGTCGGGGTCGACGACGCGGCCGCGCACGACGGAGACGTCCAGGTCCAGCTCGACCTCGTTGTCTCCCGGGTCCAGCTCCAGCTCGTAGCGCGCCGGCATCGCGCGCATCGGGTGTTCGACCTCGAGGCGCATCTCGCCGACCGCCTCGTCGTCGAACTCGAAGCGCCCGTCCGCGTCCGTCCGCACGCCGCCCTCGCCGCCGAAGCCGTCGAAGAACACGCCGGCGTCGCTGCCGCCGTCCGCTTCGCTCAGCTTCAAGCGGGCGCCGGCCAGCGGTCGGCCGTTCTCCAGCACGCGGCCGGTGAGCCTGGCGCTGGGCTCGGCGTGCAACGTCACCTCGTGCTCACCGCCCTCCTGCACGACCACGGTGCGCCACTCCTCGGAGAGCGGCTCGGTACCGCCCGACAGCATCGAGCTGACGAACACCGCGTCGCCGCCGCGCGAGCGGGGCGCCAGGCGGAACGACTGCGGGCCGGCGGCGAGGCGCGCGAAGCGGACGCGACCGTTCGCGTCGGTCTCGCGCGTGTGAGACCCCTGGCCGAACGGACCGAAGTGCGGCTCGCCGTCCTCGCGGTGCAGCTCGACGTCGCGGCCCGCGATCGGCGCGCCGTCGGCGCCCAGCACCGTGACCACCACGTCGCCGCCGCGCGTCAACGCGACGTCGACGCGGTGCCCGGGCGCGTCGGACAGGCTCTGCGGCGCGCTGCGTCCCTCCGCGTACTCCTTGTGCGTGACCGTCACGCGCGCCATGCGGCCCGGGCGGCTGGGCAGCTCGGCGACGCCGTCCTCGTCCGTCAGGTCCTCCAGGTCGTTCGTCGACGGACCGGAGACGTGCAGCGCGAAGTCGTTCCCGCTCGACTCGGGCTCCAGCACGAGCTCGACGCGCGCGCCGCGCACGGGGTCGCCCGTCGCCGCGTCGGTGACGTGCACGACGATCTCGGGGACGGCGAAGAGGCGCACGTCGCCGAGGTCGAGCACCTCGCCCGGCGTCGCGACCAGGTCGCTCGACTCGTGCGGCGCGTAGCCCTTCGCCCGGACCGTGAGCTGGAAGGTCCCGCCGTCGCGCGTGTCCACGTCGGGGATCACCGCGACGCCGCCCTCGTGGTGCGTCAGCAGCGCGCCGTCGTCGTCGGTGAGCGACTCGGCCCACCAGCCGCCGGCGGCGACCTCGTAGTCCTCGATGGGCGCGCCGGTCGTCGCGTCGACAACGCGCAGGCGCACGGCCGCCGCGCCGCGGAAGCGCAGCACGACGTCGCGGTCGCCGGCCAGCGCGCTCAGCGCGTCTGCCTCTCCGTTGCCCCAGAAGCCGTCGTCCTCACCGCGCTCGTACAGGCCGAGCTCGACGTTCACGCCCTTGCGCAGCCCCGTGACGCGGAAGCGGCCGTCGCGCTCGATCCCGGCCGTCTTCGTCTGGAAGGGCGCGCCGTCCACGGACATGCCGCCGGCGGGGCGCGCGTGCACGACGAAGTCGTCGAAGCGCTCGGCGTCGAGCCCCTCGACGCGCCCCTCGATCGACGTGCCCTCCGCCAGGCGGATCTCCACGCCGGTGACGCGACCGCCGACCTCGGCGCACTGACCGCTGACCTCCTCGGGCGGCGCGTCCGCGTGTTCCGCGCGCAGGCGGTACGGCCCCGCGGCGAGCCGGTCGACCACGAAGCGTCCCGCCGCGTCGGTGCGCCAGCCGCGCGGCTCCTCGTCGCCCTCCGGCGTCGCGATGTGCACCAGCAACCCGCCGGTGCGCACGGGCATCGAGCGCACCAGCGCGCCCTCCACCGGCCGGCCGAGGTGGTCGACGACGCGACCCTCGACCAGCACCGACGGTTGCAGACGGATCGGCGGTTCGTCCTCACCCCGCGGCGCCGGCGCGCGCTCCGCGTCGTGCGGCGCGAAGCCCGAAGCGCGCACGGCGACGCGCACCGGGTTCCAGTCGGGCAGCTCGAGGCGGTAGCGCCCCTCGGCGTCGGTCTCCGCGCGGCGCACGTTCCCGAAGCGCTCGCCCGAGTCGAACAGCACGTCGAGCGGCAGCGTCGACGTGAAGCCGTTGCCGGCGGACGCGAAGAGGACCTCCGCCCCGGCGACCGGGCGGTCGTTCGCGTCGACGACGGTTCCGGTGCGCTCCCGCGACGGAAGCTCCGACGCAGGCAGCGGCAGGTCCGCGACCGCGTCGGTCGGCGCGTCGGTGAGCGCGGTCGTGCGCTCCTCCCCCGGCCCGCGGTCCGCGCCGGCGGGCACCTCGGGCGCCGCGAGCGTCCCGGAATCCGCCCCCGCGCCCGCCGGCGCGGCGACGGCGACCGCGACCGGCTCGGCCGTGCGCGGCGTCTCGCCGTCGAGCCTCGTGAGCCACCAGATCAGCCCGACGAGCGCGGCCAACGTCAACGTCAACAGTACGGCTTGGACGGGACGCAACGTGCACCTCTTCCTGTCTCGCGCCGTCCCCGAGCAGCAAGGAGACCCCGGCGCGCCCTGCGCGCACCGCGCGACGACCCCGCCGCGACGCCCCCGCGAGGATAGCGATCGAGCCCCGCCGCGAAAGGGCGCGCACGCGGGCGGCGCCCTTCCCACCCGAGAACCGCCCGCGCGCCGGCCCGCGGGGATCGGCTGAGCCTTGCGCCCGCGCCGCGCCGATGGGACAACCGGCCCGAGACCGCCGCGACCCGAACCCGAACCCGCCGTGCGCCGACCGCTCCGTACCCTCCTCCTCGCCCTCGCCTGCCTGCCGACGACCACCGCCTGCGTCGGCACCCGCAACCTCCAGGACCCCGTCGTCGAGATCCAGACTCGCGGCGGCATGGAGATGGGCGTCTCCACCACCTACGGCGTCGTCTTCCTGGGCGCCACCGCGCGCTCCGGCCCCATCGAGATCACCAGCTGGTTCGGCGACGGACCGAGCATCGAGGCGTCGGTGATCGAGCCGGTCGGCGGCGGCGTCTACACCGCCGAGACCGAGATCCGCATCCCGAGCGTGCCGATGTCGTTCCGCGAGCCGCTGCCGGGCGAGCAGGTGCTGATGATCGGCCGCGGACCGCAGGGCCGCTGGGACACCTGGGTCACCGTCGAGTCCGACCCGCGCGCGTTCGGCATCCTGGTGCAGGCGCCGCCGGACCTGCCCGACCTGAAGAGCGCGACCGGGACGGGGGTGTACTACTGCCCGGGGGACGACCGGACGAAGCTGGAGCTGGTGGGGCTCGTGGCGGGGCGGATCCGGCTGCAGACGGAGTCGGGGGATCGGGAGTACGTGACGGTGGTGGGGCCGCGGGATCTGTGGAGGTTGGTGGCGACGAGGAGGGGGCAGTTGGAGAAGAAGAAGTGGGTCTACCGCGAGGACATCATGTGAAACTGACTGGGTTCCCTGTTGGGCTCGGCAGCCACGAAAGCTCGGAACTCATGACGACCAGCCGACCTCCAGCAGGTCTACCTCCAGCGCACCCCGCTCGCACGGTGCTAAGGAGGCGTCCGAAGCCCTGTTCACCCCCCCTCGCTGTCCGTATCGCCACTGCCGACAACATTCCCGACCCACCGATGGGTTCTTTCAACGGCACGGCACGTTCGAAGCCAAGTGCCGGCCGTGCCCAATCCCGAGGTTTCGCTGCAAGTCTTGCGGGCGCACGTTCTCGAGGCAGACATTCCGAGCTGACTACCGAGATCACCGCCCGGATCTCAACGCGAAGCTTCTGCAGCTGCTGAGCTCAGGTATCGGACTCCGCCAGAGCTCACGCCTACTGCATCTCTCGCTGCGCTGCACCGAACTCAAGTTCCGGAAGCTCGCGAGGCACCTGCGAAGGCTCAACCTGAACCTCCGCGCGCGATTGCCCGAGCACGCGGTCCTTCAGTTCGACGAGTTCGAGACTTTCGAGGCTCGCCGCGGCGTGAGACCGCTGAGCGTCCCCTTCCTCATCGAGCGACAGTCCCGCTTCGTGATCTGGGCCGAGTCCGCGACCATCCGTCCACACGGTAGGACTTCCCAGCGCCGCAGACTCGCGATCGAGGAAGATGAGCGTCGGTTCGGCCCCAGAAAGGACCGAAGTCCGCGAGGCATCCGCCGAACACTGGACCGCGCGAACCCCTTGCTCACCCCTGGGCTCCCGGTCCAGCTCGAGACGGATGAGAAGTTCAGCTACCCCACCCACGCCCAGGTCGTGTTCTCCGGAAGGCCGATCCTGCACCGCAGAACGAACAGCAAAGTGCCGCGGCGAACATGGAACCCACTGTTCGCCATCAATCACAGCGAGGCGATGTTGCGGGACTTGACCGGCCGTCTGCGAAGGCGGTCTTGGCTCGCGAGCAAGAAGCGCCGATACCTCGACCTCGGCCTGCACGTTTGGATCTCGTTCCGGAACCTGGTGCGCCGCCGGTTCAACTTCGATGAGTGCTCGCCGGCGCAGCTTGCGGGGTTCGCGGATCGACGCTTCGGCTTCGGCGAGCTCGTGAGGTGGCGTCAGGACTGGGGACCGAGATCAATTCACCCACTGTCGAGGAGCGGCAAGCGAGCGGTCTCGCAGATTCGCTGCTGAGTCGCGTCGAAGTGAATCTCGAGCGTCCAGGTCTGCCTGGTGCCGCGAAGACCAACAGGGAAGCCAGTCAGTTGCGCCAGAAGCCGGGGACGAAGAGGGCGACAACCGCATAGAACTCCAACCGCCCCAAAATCATGAACACCGTCAACAACACCTTCACCACATCCGGCATCTCCGCGAAGTTCATCGTCGGCCCCACCATCCCCAGCCCGGGACCGATGTTGTTGAGGCACGCGATGACCGCGGTCGCGGCGCTCTCGGAGTCGACGCCGAACATCGTCAGGGCCATGGTCCCGCCGAGGAAGACGAGGGTCCAGAGGCCGAAGTAGCCGGTGACGGACGCGACGACGCTCTCGTCGAGGGTCTGTCCGTCGATGCGGACGGCGTGGATGGCGCGGGGGCGGATGAAGCGGCGGACGCCGGCCAGGGCGGCCTTGGCCACGATCAGGAAGCGGATCACCTTGATGCCGCCGCCGGTCGATCCGGCGCAGGCGCCGACGATGGCGAGCATCATCAGCCA
>JAUHYB010000604.1 GCA_030426745.1 bacterium | reverse complement strand
GCAGAATCGTCGGGTTAGCGAACAGCGGCGGCCGAAAGGCCGCCGCTGTTCGCTAACCCGACGATTCTGCACCCGGCACGGTACCTTCGCCCTCCCGGTGCTCAGCCGGTCTCGCGCGTCACGTCGAAGCGCCGGATCAGCGCGCCGCCCGCGATGCACAAGCCCGCGTTCACCGCGGCGAACACCGGCAACGCGGCCGCCGTCACCAGGAAGATCGCGCCCAGCTCGTCCCAGCGCAGGATCTCCTCGGACACGTACAGCGCCAGCCCGCCGAACACCGACACGACCGCGAGCGTGACGGCGAACAACCCCATCCGCAGCAGGAACAGCACCATCGCGCGACCCGTGTGGTGCAGCGTGCCCTCCTGGCCGGGCACGAAGCGCACCGGCTTGAACAGGAACACGAGGTTGTCGACCGCCATCCACGCGAAGGCGACGAACGGCAGCACGCACGTGATCGCGGCGATGATCGGGTGCCACAGGTCGAGCAGCGCCGCGCGCACGACCAGCGCGCAGACGATCAGCAGCGTGATCGCCGACACCTGCGGCACCAGGATCGCCGCGAACAGCTTGCGCGGCGCCAACGGCCAGCCCTTGATCCGCTCCATGCGGTCCAGCTCGCCGCGGAAGTCCACGCGCATGCTGCCGGACAGGTAGAGCACGGCGAGGCCCGCGATCAGGAGCGGCCCGCCGATCCGCGCGAAGTCCTCCTCCGTGCGCGTCGCGAAGGTGATCACGAGCGTGACGACGGCCACCACCACCAGGGAGGTGATCAGCCCGCGGCGCCCCTTGCGCAGGATCTCGGTCACCTTGATCCACGCGACCGCGCCGAACGGCCCGCGTCCGAAGTACCACGGCACGCGCTTCGACGCCGCCTTCGCGTCCACCGGCCCGGTGCCGAACAGTCCGCCGCGGCGCACCTTGTTCAGGCGGTCGGCGACGAGGTCGGAGGTCTCCAGCGAGCGCTCGCGGAAGTCGATCGGCAGGCGCGCGGTCAGCTCGAACAGGGCCAGGAACTCGACCAGGCTCACGCCGAACCACAGCGCGAACGCGCCGGGCGTCGCCGCCGCGATCATCGACGCCTGCGGGTAGAACGGCGCCGTGATCACGCGCGTCGCCGTGTGGGTCAGGAGGTCCTCGAGCGAGACGGCGGAGTCCTCGAGCCGGAGCGCGCCGTCGAGGAAGTCGCCCCCCATCACCATCGCCATCACCAGCACCCACAACCCGATGCCGCCCGCGATCGCCACGACGCGGAACAGCTTCGGCCGGAACAGGTGCGAGAAGCGGTCGGACGCGTGGCACAGGAGCAAGGACAAGAGTTGGCGCACGACGACCAGCGTCTGCAGCGCGATCAGCGTCCCGAGGAAGCCGTACAGCGGCACGGGGACGCGCCGCATCAGGATCAGGCCGAAGATCACGCCGCCGATCAGCGTGCGCAGCACGTCGGTGCGCATGCGGTAGCGCACGAGGTCCTGGCGCCGCACCGGCGCGGCGAACAGCGCCTCGATCTCGCCCTTCGGCAGGTACAGGCCCGGGACGTTCACCGCGCTCGACAGGCTGACGACGGTGAAGAACGCCATCAGCACCTGCAGCAGCACGCGGATCTCGACGTCCGGCAACCCGAACGGCTGGTCGCCCGCGTGCTGGCCGCTCAGGTAGATCGAGACCAGCCAGACCGCGACGAACCCGCCGCCGATCGCCATGAACAGCAGGCCGGACAGCGACTTCAGGCGCCGCGCCGTCTTGCGCAGCGCGCCCTTGAACTTCAGCCGCGCCAGCGTGCGCAGCGCCGGGTCGCCGCCGATCAACCCGCGGACTCCGACGGCTCGGTCGGCGCCGCGCCGGGCTCGCGGCGCTCGCCGGTCGCGGCCAGGAAGATGTCCTCCAGGCTGCTGCCCTCCTCGGCCTGGCAGTGCACGCGCGCCTCGGCCAGCGTGCCCATGAACACGCGCTTGCCGTGGTCGATGAT
>JAUHYB010000113.1 GCA_030426745.1 bacterium | reverse complement strand
CTGGTCCAGCTCCATCGAGTAGGAGCCGCGGCCCTGCGTGGCGCCGCGCAGCGCCGACGAGTAGTTGAACATCTCGGCGATCGGCACGAGGGCGTGCACGATGCGCTCGTCGCCCTGCGAGTCGACCTCGTTGACCTCGCCGCGGCGCGAGTTCAGGTCACCGACCACGGCGCCGAGGAAGTCCTCGGGCACGCGGACTTCGACCTTCATGATCGGCTCGAGCAGCACGATGTTGTTCTCGGCCGCCTGGCGGAACGCCAGGATGCCGGAGTTGTGGAACGCCAGCTCGCTGGAGTCCACGTCGTGCGACTTGCCGTCGTAGAGCGCCGCGCGCACGTTGACGAAGGGGTAGCCCAGCTGGCCGCCGCTCTTGAAGTACTCCTCGAGGCCGGCGCCGACGCAGTTGATGTACTCGCGCGGCACGGCGCCGCCCTTGATCTCGTCGACGAACTCGAAGCCGTTACCCTCGGTCTCGGCGACCTCGAAGCGGACGCGCGAGATCGCGAACTGACCGCGACCGCCCGACTGGCGGACGTAGCGGGCCTCGGTCTCGAGCCCCTTGGCCAGGCGCTGCTTGTACGCGACCTTCGGCGGACCCGTCTGGACCTCGACCTTGTACTCGGACTTCAGGCGGTTGATCACGACCTCCAGGTGGAGCTCGCCCATGCCGCTGATCACGAGTTCGCCGGTCGCTTCGTTCGTCTGCGCGTGGAAGGTCGGGTCCTCGCGCGTCACGCGGCCGATGGCCTCGGACAGCTTGTCGCGGTCCTGGTTCTTCGCGGGCTCGATCGACATCGAGATCACCGCGTCCGGGAAGGTCATCTTCGACAGCGCGACCGGGCGCGAGTCGTCGCACAGCGTGTCACCGGTCATCGTGTTCTTGAGGCCGATGACCGCGGCGATCTCGCCGGCCGGCAGCTCGTCGATCTGCTCGCGCTTGTTCGCGTGCATGCGCAGCAGGCGCGAGATGCGCTCGGTCTTGCCGGTGCGCGGGTTCAGGACGCGCGTGCCCTTCTTCAGCGTGCCGGTGTAGACGCGCACGAAGGTCAGGTCGCCGGTCGTCTCCGCGATCGTCTTGAACGCCATCAGAGCCATCGGCTCTTCTGGGTCCGGCTTCAGCATGATCGGCTCGTTCGTGTCCGGATCGAGCGCCTTGATCTCGCCGATGTCGAGCGGCGACGGCAGGAAGTCGATCACGGCGTCCATCATGAAGCTGACGCCCTTGTGCTTCAGCGCCGAGCCGCACAGGACCGGCGTGATCTCCATCGCCAGCGTCGCCTTGCGCAGCGCGGAGTACACCAGGTCCTCCGGCGGCGTCTGGTCCTCGACGAAGATGTCGAGCAGCTCCTCGTCGAACTCGGCGGCCGTCTCGAGCATCTCGTGACGGTGCATCTGCGCCTCTTCGAGCAGCTCGGCGGGGATCTCCGACTCGTCGTAGGTGCGACCCTCGGACTCCTCGATGAAGGTGTACATCTTCATCCGGATGAGGTCGATGACGCCCGAGAAGTCCTTCTCGGCGCCGACCGGCATCTGGATCGCGACCGGGCGCGCGCCGAGGCGCTGCACGATCGAGTCGATGGCCTTGTAGAAGTCCGCGCCGACGCGGTCCATCTTGTTGATGAAGCACATGCGCGGCACGCCGTAGCGGTTCGCCTGGCGCCACACCGTCTCGGACTGCGCTTCCACGCCCGACACCGCGTCGAACACCGCGATCGCGCCGTCGAGCACGCGCAGCGAACGCTCCACCTCCGCGGTGAAGTCCACGTGACCCGGGGTGTCGATGATGTTGATGTCGTGCTTCAGCCACTCACAGCTGGTGGCGGCCGAAGCGATCGTGATGCCCCGCTTCTGCTCCTCCTCCATGAAGTCCATGGTGGCGGCGCCGTCGTGCACCTCGCCGGTCTTGTGGATCCGCTGCGTCAGGAAGAGGATCCGCTCGGTCACCGTCGTCTTGCCCGCGTCGATGTGCGCCATGATGCCGATGTTGCGGCGCATCTGACGCTTGGACTGCTTCGCGGGTTGGCGGGGGGATTCGGTCTTGATCACCATGTCGTGAAAAGGGGCGGAGGCCGGGACGTACGGGTCGCCGAGCCGGGTGCGGGAAGGGCGTCGCGTCGTCGACGCGGAGCCGTCCCCCTGGTGGATCCGGAGCACCGCCCCCGTGGTCGAGAGGGCTTCCGATCGGGCTGCAGATCCGGCCGCGCGCGACGATGCTCGCGGAGGATCCGAGGGCAAGAAGGGTATCGGGGTCGCCGCCCCCGTCAAGACCCGCGGGCGCCGCGAGGCGGGAATCCCGGGTCGCGACCGATCGCCCCGCCGGTCAGTCCCCGGCCCCGGCGCGCCGCACGACCTGGCCGATCGGGCGGCCGTCCCGCGCGATCCCGCCCACCGGCAGGCCGCGCTCGACCGGCCGGCCGTCCGCCTCGTAGTCGCGGAAGGTCCACGGGATCGCCTCGCCCCGGCGGGCGCGCGGCGTGGTCTGCAGGTGCAGGGCCAGGTGCGGCTCGTCCACCATCGTGCCCAGCCCGGAGTGCCCGACCCGCGCGACCACCTCGCCCTCTTCGACGGTCTCGCCCACCACGCGGTCGATCGAGCCCTCGCGCAGGTTCGTCAGGAACAGGAACTCGCCGGGCGCGACCTCCATCGCCAGGTGGTTGCCCAGGGGCCGGCCGCGATCACCGCGCCGCCCGGGCGCGTGGTCCGGCACGTCGTCCACGACCACCGCCACGATCCCGCGGGCCGGCGCCAGCACCGGCCGGTCCCAGGCGTGGTAGTCGGCGAGCGCCGCCCCGTCGCCCGTGTGCGTCGCGCCGCCCTCCTCGCGCACCAGCGCCATCCCCCACCGCCGGTCGGCGAACCAGTCGGCGTAGCGGTTCTTCGCGCGCTCGTCGCCGCCCCAGAACACCCGCCACTCGCCCTCGACGGGCAGGGTGAACGGCACGGCGCTGGGTTCGCGCTCGCGGCTCGAGGGGTACGGGAACGGCATCGAACCGATGCCGATGACGAGCGCCAGCATGACGATGCCGCGGACGCGGCCCTTGCGCCGCATCGGCGGCCGGCGGAAGCACGCGAACGCGCCCACGGCCAGCGTGGCCATCGACAGCAGGAACAGGGTCGTCGGACCGTAGCGGTACGCGACGATCGGCGCCGCGCCGCCGACGCGCAGGCCGAGGAAGGCGATCAGCGCGCAGAAGGCGACGAAGAGCGCGGTCGCGACGTGCACCCACACCTCGACGCGGCCGGCGCCGGGGTCGAGCGCCGCGACGAGCGCGTCGTCGCCGCGGAGGGGGGCGGCGGGGCGCCGCGGCTCGCGCTCGGGCCGCGGCTTCGGATTCGCCCGGGACGCCGACCCGGCGTCGCCCTCGGCCGCGCCGGTACCCGACGCGCCCCGCGCGGGCGCCCCGTGCTTCGCGCGCCGCTTCTCGCGCCGGCTGCGCTTGCTCACCGCGCGCCCTCCGCCGGGCCGCCCGCGCCGGGCCGGTTCCGCCCGAGCCGCTCGTGGGCCCCGCTGAACTCGTGCGCCGTGAAGGCCGCCATCAACGACAGGTCGCCGGCCAGCACCGTCGCCGCCAGGACCTGCGCGAACCGCCGCGCCTTGCCCGCGCCCAGGCAGTCCATCAGCGCCAGGCACTCGGCCGCCGTGCCCTGGCCGCTGCCGCCGCCGACCGTGCCGACCAGCAGCGACGGCAGGGTGACCGCGACGTACAGGTCGCCCGCGGCGGTCCGCTCCAGGTCCAGGAAGCCCGTCGCGCACTCGGTCAGGTACGCGACGTCCTGCCCGCAGGCCAGGAAGACCGCGCCCAGCCCGTTCGCCGCCTGCACGGTCCAGTTCTGCGTGCCGAGCTGCGCGTAGCCGGTCGCGTAGGTGCGGCCGATCGCGACCATGGCATCCGGGGTCGTGCGCGCGAGGTCGGCGAGCGCGTCGCGCGGCACGACGCAGTCGGCGACGACGCCGCGCCCGCGGCCCTCGACCAGCGCGCGCGCGTTCGCTCGCTTCTCCACGTCCTGGCCGTGCACGTGGCGCTCTAGCGCGTCCGTGCGCCGCGCGAGCTCCGCGAGGCACAGGTCGGTTGCGCGCGCCGCCATGTTGATGCCGATCGCGTCGCCGGTCGTGAACACCATGCGCAGGATCAGGCGGCGGCCGACGACCTGCGTCGCGATCGACGCGAGCGCGCCGTGGGAGGTGATCGACTTGGTGATCGCGCGACAGTCGTCCAGCGACGCCGCGCACACGTCCGCCGCCGCGTGCGCCGCCGCGGCGTCGGCGAACACGAGCACCGGGTGCTGCGACAGTCCGTCGGCGAGGACCCGCGTGCGGATGCCCGCGCCGCTCGCCGCCAGCCGCATGCCGCGCGAGTAGGACGCGACCATCGCGCCCTCGGTCGTCGCCATCGGCACGTACACCGCGACCGGCCCCTCGTCGCTCTCGAACGCGAGCGGTCCCGCCACGCCGATCGGCACCTGCGCGTGCCCGACGAAGTTCTCGACCTTCCCGCGCGCTTCGGTCGCGGGGACCGAGCCGCCGGCGACGTGCGCCAGCTCCACGCCGGTCGCCTCGCGCAACACCCGGCGCCGCGCCTCGATCGCCTCGGCGGAGTAGTCGTCGCCCTGGTCGCGCGGGACGCGGGGCAGGTCGCTTCGTTCCGTGGTCATCGCGCGGAGGATAGTGAAGTCCGCGACCGCGTTCGATTCCCCCGCCCCGGCCCGGCGCGGCACGGTACGTTCCGCGCCTCGCCGCCGGTCCTTACGTCGGTCCCCCTGGACGCCTCCCCGGGACCCTCGTACCGTTTCCCTCCCATGGCGCGCGTCGAGCTGACCCGGCACCTCTACCTGTACTTCCCCCAACTCGAGGGGCAGGAGCTGGTCGTCGAGGCCGAGACGGTCGCGGACGTGGTGCGCGAACTGGACGCGCTCGCGCCGGGGCTCGGCGGTTACGTCTGCGACGAGCGCGGACGGCTGCGAATGCACGTCAACATCTTCGTCGGGGACGAGCGCGTCGCGGACCGCGACCGCCTGAGCGATCCCGTCGCACCCGACTCCCTTGTCTACGTCTTGCAGGCGCTGAGCGGCGGTTGAACGCCGGGCGCCGGGGGGAACCATGTCGGATCGAGTGCTGGTCGGGACCCGCAAGGGCACCTTCGTCGTCGAGAAGTCGAACGGCCGCTGGTCGCCGCGCCTGGTCGGACACCAGGGCGTCGGCGTGAACTTCGTCGCGCGCGATCCGAACAGCGGCACGCTGTGGGCCGCGCTCGGTCACGGGCACTGGGGCCCGAAGCTGTCGAAGTCGACCGACGGCGGCGAGACGTGGGAGGACGGCCCGACCGTCGCCTTCCCCGCGGGCGCGCGCCACCTGGTGCCGCCCTTCCCCGGCGAGACGCCCGAGGGCGAGGAGCCGGCCGCCGCGCGCCTCGAGGACGCGACCGTGCAGAAGCTGTGGGTCATGGCGTTCGGCCGGCCCGGCCGCATCTACATCGGCACGATCCCCGGCGGCCTGTTCGTCAGCGACGACGACGGCAAGACCTTCGAGCTGAACCGCCCGCTGTGGGACCACGAGTCGCGCGGCGGCAACCTCTTCGACACCGAGGGATCCGGCTTCACGCACTGGTTCGGCACGCCCGCGTCGGAGGGCGGCAACTTCGCGCCCGGCATCCACTCGATCCTCGTCGACCCGCGCGACCCGGATCACCTGTACGTCGCGATCTCGACCGCCGGCGTGCTCGAGTCGCTGGACGGCGGCGAGACGTGGCGCTCGCGCAACAAGGGCATGTTGATGGACTACCTGCCCGACCCCGCCGCCGAGTGGGGTCACGACCCGCACGCGATCGAGCTGTGCAAGGGCGACCCCGACCACCTCTGGCAGCAGAACCACTGCGGCGTCTTCTACTCGTCGAACGGCGGCGCGGAGTGGAAGAAGGTCAGCAAGCCCGAGCAGGGCGTGCACTTCGGCTTCCCCGTCGCCGCCGACGAGCGGGACGGCCGCACCGCCTGGCTCGTCCCCGGCAAGGCCGACAGCCAGCGCGTCACCGTCGACGGCAGCCTCTTCGTCGCGCGCACCGAGGACGGCGGCGAGACGTGGACGGACCTGCGCGAGGGCCTGCCGCAAGACGGCGCCTACGACGTCGTCTACCGCCACGCGCTCTCCAACGCGAACGGCCGCCTCGCCTTCGGCAGCACCACGGGCAACCTCTACCTGTCCGAGGACCGCGGCGACACCTGGCAGACCGTGTCCAACAACCTGCCGCCGGTGTACAGCGTGATGTGGGCGTAGGGATCCCGCGCGATCCCTTGGACGGACACGACCGGCGGCCGCGAGGTCGCCGGTCGCGCGTCCGGTCGAGGTGACGAGCGCCGCGCCGCCCGCCGCCCCATCGGTTAGGATGCCTCCGCGCACCCCGCCCTCGCACCGATGACCACCCCCCCCGACCCCGCGCTCGCGCGCGCCATCGAGCTCTCGATCGAGGGCGTCGACCAGAACCTCGGCGGCCCCTTCGGCGCGGTCATCACCCGGAACGGCGAGGTCGTCGCCGTCGGCCAGAACCGCGTCACCTCCTCCGCCGACCCGACGGCGCACGCCGAGATCGTCGCGATCCGCGCGGCCTGCGAGACCCTCGGCACCCACGACCTCTCGGGCTGCGAGATCTTCTCCTCCTGCGAGCCCTGCCCGATGTGCCTCGCCGCCATCCACTGGGCCCGCCTCGACCGCCTGACCTTCGCCGCCGGCCGCGAGGACGCCGCCGCCGCCGGCTTCGACGACGAGCTGCTCTACCGCGAGCTCGTCCTGCCGCTCGACGGGCGCACGATGCCGACCGAGCAGCGGAACCGGGACGCGGCGCTCGACGCGTTCCGACGGTGGCGCGAGAAGGCGGACCGGATCGAGTACTGAGTCACGGCACTTCGCGTTCCTTGCGCAACGGGACCTCGACGAATTTGGCACGCGCTGACTGATCTTCGGTATCAGCGGCCCAGAGGACTGCGTCGCGCGCGAACAGAACTCGATCGAAGCGCGAAGACGAGGCCCCGACCGATCCGCTGATCACTCTTGTGGCCTCAGGTACATCCTGCTCGGCGATAACTGTCGATAGGGGGTATCCGTCTGCGTGCACGACGAGCCACAATTCTGATTCGACCGCCTCTCGATACCCGCGCAACTTCCCGAGCTTGCTCTCTACAACACGCCGTAGGTCGTCCACGCGCAACCCTACCCATCCCGAGAGCAAGTCTGAAGTAGCCCCCACGCATCCAAGCCCTTCGATATCGTGCGAGGCGTACCGGACCTCGCGAAACCAACACTCAAGTTCCGGAAACGCAGAAGTCGCAATGCGAGCAACCTGGGAAGAGTGCCCGGGAAGCTCGAGGAATTCTCCGCAGTCCTCACTGAGGTAGACCTGGACATCCCTGCCAGGCACGGCCGAGGTTTCTCCCGCAGCGAACTCAATAAGTTGGCGCAGCTGGGGCATGAGTTCACGAATCATGCCGGACTTGGGCACGACCGGATCTCCATTTGCATCTCGCTGATACTGGATACTCCAGTAGCCAGACTTGAGCATCTCATCCTTGTTTGTCGCGGCGACTAGCTCACGGCAGAATCGGCGATCGTTGTCGTACCGGCGATTCTCGGGGCTGAGGACTCGGTACTGCACGAGCTCCACGTATACGCTTGCTTCCCCGTCCCCAATCAGTAGGTCCGGACGTGGCGGGTCCGGTTGCGAATAAACTCTCCACTCACTACCAAGCCATCGACAGAGTGCCTCGCCGAGCCTCAACTCTTGGGCCTTCTTTTCCGGTCGAGTCAATCTGTCCCCCCAGGAGATTGAAACGTGGTCACACCGGGCAACGCGCCGATCGGCCACCGCTCCCACGACCCGACCTTCTTCCCCCTCGCGTACTTCCCCTGCGCCGCGAGGCTTCCGTCGGGGTGGTACTCGCGCCAGACGCCGGTGCGCTTGCTGTGCGCGTAGGCGCCCGACTCCGACAGCGCGCCCGAGGTGTCGTAGAAGCGCCACGCGCCGCGGCGGTCGCCCTGGACGGCGGGGCCCTCGGCTTCGAGCGCGCCGGTGGGGTGCCAGAAGCGCATCGTCGTCGCTTCGCCGGGCGGGCCGAAGGTGTAGTCGGAACGCGGCGTGCCGTCGGGGTACCAGGTGCGTAGGCGGCCGGTGATCGCGCCGTGTTCGAAGTGGCGTTCGCGCTCGAGCTGACCGTCCGGGTACCAGGTGCGCTCGACGCCGTGCTTCTCGCGGCGGCCGTCGGCGTAGACCAGGACGTCCCATTGCTTCCACGGCGTGCCGGCGTCCGGGTGGCGGCGGCGTTCGACCTTCAGGAAGGGCGGCTCGACGGCTTCGGCGCGCTCGGGCGGCGGGCTGCCGCAGGCGCCGAGCGTCGTGACCGCAGCGAACAGCGCGAGCGCGAGCCGCGTCGCGAACGAAACGCGGCGCGCGTCGGCGCGCGCGGTCCGACACCTCGTCGCGTTCGTCTTCGCGCCGCGGACGTCGCTCTCGCGCGGATCGCTCGCGCGCACGTCGCCCTCCCCCACGCTCACACCCCCGCCGTCAGGATCGAGCGGAACAGCAAGTGCATCGTCGCCTGCGACCAGCCGCGGTACTGCGGGCGGAAGGCGAAGCAGTGCACCTCGCCGGCGCCGTACGGCACGCGCACCCAGGCGGCGCGGTTCGCGATGCGCTCGGGCTCGGCGATCCAGCCGGACAGCAGCACGCGCGTCGGCGCGTAGCGCAGCAGCACCTGCGGCTCGCCGGCCAGGCTCTCGGCGCGCGCGGCGTCGTCGCGGTCGACGACGTCCCAGGCGCGCGAGCGCGAGAAGAACAGCGGCACGGAGCTCGGCAGGCCCGCGGCCAGCGGCGCGTCCGCGTTCGGCACGCCGCGCAACACGCTGCCGGGGCACGAGAAGTCGCCCGCGCCCGCACCGCGCGTGACGTCCTCCAGCGGCAGGCCGAACAGCTCGACCGCCCACGCCGCCGACGCGTCGACGGCGATCAGGGTGCCGCCCTCGCGCACGAACTCCTCGACGGCGACGGCGCCCTCGGGGTCCAGGCCGCGCGCGTAGTCGGGGTGGATCGAACCCGGCGCGCGCCCGTCGTCCAGCGAGCGCGAGGACGTGCCCGGCAGGATCAGCACGTCGAAGTCGCGCCGCAGCGCCCCGCCGCGCAGGGTCTCGTTGCGCACGCGCGCGTAGTCGAGCCCGCTGAACTCGTCGAGCGTCCAGCGCATCCAGCCCTCGTTCATGTCGCCGCGCCACGGCGCGTAGAGGCCGACGCGCGGCGTGCGGACGAGCGGGATCGCGTCACTGCTCGCGTCACCGCTGCTCGCATCGTCGCCGTTCGCGTCGCCGTCCCCCTTCACGACGAGCCCCGCGAACGCGCCCCCGGTGTGCACCGCCCACCCCTCCTCCGTGCCGGCGAGCCGGAACACACGCGCCCACTGCGCCATGTCCGCGAGGTCCAACCGGTGGCCCTCGGCGCGCGGGTCGCCGGCGAAGGCCTCGACCGCCTCGCCCGACGACGACGCGAGCGCCAGCTCGCCCTCCGGCACCGCGACGCACTCGACGCGGTGCACGCCGAGCAGGTACGGCAAGGTCCACCCCG
>JAUHYB010000603.1 GCA_030426745.1 bacterium | reverse complement strand
GCGCCCGGCGGTCCGTGGCGCGAACGCCTGCGCGCGTTCGCCAAGCCCTTCGAGCGCAGCTTGCGCGCGACCCTGGCGGCCGCCCTGTCGGCGGGACTCGCGACCTTGCCCTGGATCTGGAGCTGGATCGGCGAGGTCTGTCCGTGGGACCCGTTGACGACGGCGGCCGCCCTCCCGCCGCTCACCGCCTTCCTGTGCGCGTCGTGGGGCTGGATCCTGCTGCCGATCGCGCCGCTGGAGTGGGTCGCGTCGCGCAGCCTCGCGGCGCTCGTCGGCGTGCTGCAGCTGGCGGACCGCGTGCCGCTCACGCCGCTGCCGTTGCCGCCGCGACCGCTGTGGTGGCTGGCGGCGGCGTCGGCGACGACCCTGTACGTGTTGCACCGCAAGGCGGCGGGGCGCGCGGCGGGCACGGCGCGACGCGGACGATCGGGCGACGATGCAGGGCGAGCGGCCCCGACGCGCGCGGCGGGCGGAGCGCTCTCGCTCGCGCCCCGACGCGACCGCGCCGCGGGGCGCGCCGCCGCGCTCCTGTGGGCCGGGCTGTTCGTCCCGTGGACCCAGGCGGAGCGCGCGTGGCGCGTCGACGCGCTGGACGTCGGCGCGGGGACCGCCGTGCTGGTGCAGGGCCCCGACGCGGCGCTGATGGTGTTCGACGGCGGCTCGCGCGACCGGTCGCGCGTCGCGCGCAACGCGCTGGGTCCGTCGATCCGCGCGCGCGAGGTGCGGCGCCCGACGGTGGTGCTGTCGCACGACGACCGCGACCACTCGGGCGCGCTCGGATGGTTGCTCGAGCGCCACCCGCCGGTGCGCTGGATCGGCGCGTGCCCGGACCGCTTCGCCGCGCGCTTGCCCGCGGACTGCCCGCGCGTCGACGTCGCGGACGGCGCGCTCGTGACGACATGGAGCGCCGGCGCGCGCGTGACCGTGTGGCGCGCGAGCGACGCGCCCGGGAACGAAGGGTCGCGGACCGTCGCGCTGGAGATGGACGGCGCGCGCGTGTTGCTGTGCGGCGACGCGGAGGAGGAGGGCCTCGCGCGCCTGCTCGCGCGGGGCGCGCTCGACGGGCCGTGGGACCTCGTCCTGTTCCCCCACCACGGATCGGACGGCGCGCACGTCGGACCGTTCCTGGACGCGACGCGGCCGCGCGAGGTGTGGATCAGCGGCGGCGCGCCGACGCGCGTGACCGACGAGCTGGACCGCCGCGGGATCGCGTGGCGCGCGACCTGGCGGGACGGGCCGCTGCGGCGCGCGTTCGCGGCGCGTAAGGAAGCGGGCGCCGAGGGGCCGCCCCGGGTCCCGCGGGCGGGAGGGCGCGCGCGACCGACGCGGCCGCGGCGGCGGAACGGCGCGCTTCGTGCCAGAATCGACGCCATGAGCTGGACGACGACCTGGGTGTTCCTCGCCGCGCTCGGCCTCGACGGCACCGCGCGGAGCGCCAACGGAACTGCGCGAACCGCCGAAGGCACCACGCGAACCGCCGAAGGCACCGCGCGGAGCGCCGACGGCACCGCGCGAACCGCAGACGGCACCGCGCTCGCGACGCCCCACGACACCCCGCAACGCGCCGCGTTGCAGGACAGCGGCCCGCAACGCGCCGCGTTGCAGGACAGTGCCGCGCGACGCGGCGCGTGGCAGGACGAGCCGCCCGCCGCCGCCGACGACCCGCGCGCGGTCGACCGCCGGCGCATCTTCTTCCTGGCGGACGGCGGGGTGCTGCGCGGGCGCTCGAAGTGGACCGGCGACGCCTGGTCGGTGCGCATCGACGGCGCGTGGCGGCGCGTCGAGGCGGACCGCGTCACGCGCACGCGCGTCGAGCGCGAGGTGAAGGACGAGGCCGCGAAGCTGGCGCGCACGCTGAAGGACGACGACTTCGACCGGCGCGTCTTCTACGCGGGCTGGCTGGCGGACCAGGGCCTGGTGGAAGAGGCGCTCGACGAGCTCGACCGCGTGCTGCGCGCGGAGCCCGACCACGCGGGCGC
>JAUHYB010000112.1 GCA_030426745.1 bacterium | reverse complement strand
GGTAGACTGGAGCGCGTCGCTCGGCACCCGCGCGGAGCGCGCTCGCAACCACAGCAACGAGGAGAGTCGGCGTGGCACGAATCGAACGGATCGCTCGGTGTTCTCTCGCCCTGGCGGCGACGCTCGCGCTGGTCGGACCGGCGACGGCCGACACCTGGGTCGTCGACGACGACGGCGGCCCCGGCGTCGACGACACCAGCCTCGCGGCCGCGATCGCGGGGGCGAGCCACGGGGATCGCATCGAACTGCACCCGGGCACCTACAGCGAGGACATCGACTGCGCGGTGGGGATCACGATCGTCGGCGTCGGCTCCGTCATCTCCATCCAAGGACGCTTCGTCGCCCACGACGTGCCGGCTGGTCACGAGCTGCGAATCTCCGGAGTTCAACTCAAAGACGTCCTGTTGCAGGACTGCAGCGGCGCGGTGGTGATCGCGAACTCCGGGATCAGCGGCGGTGCGACCCGCTTCGAAGCGATCGGCTGCGCCGACTTGCGCGTGTTCGCGAGCGGCGTCTCCGGTCGCCTGGACTACGCCATGCGCCTGGACGACTCGCACCTGGAGATCGTCAGCAGCACGGTGACCGGCCTCTACTGCAGCGGGTGCATCAGCGGCGCGGGGGGCATCCAGCTGCGGAACGGGTCGTCCGCGACCGTGGCGGACTGCACGGTCATCGGCGCCGACGGCCTATCGACCTTCGCCGTGGAGGGCTACGGCGGCGACGGTGCGACGGCGATCGACGTGGGTCTCGGCTGCGAGCTGCGCGTGACGGGGACGTCCTCGAACATCATCCGCGGCGGCGACGGGGGTGTCGGCTACGACTGGGACTACAACGGCTACGGCGCGCCCGGCATCCGGAACGAGGGCACCGTCGTCCTGTCGGGGGCGACGGCCCAGGGCGGCTGGGAGTACTACGATCTTCCGGTGGGCGCGCAGCAGTGGCCCGGCGTCTTCGGGGGCGTCCTGATCGAGCCCGTACCCGCGGATCCGGTGCTGGAGGCGCACGGGGCCCCCGCGACGGGGCAGACGTACCCCCTCGTCGTCCGCGGCGAGCCCGGCAGTCAGGCGATGCTCCTCGCGGGCCGCGAGCCGCGCTTCCTGGTCTGGCAGGGGAGCCCCGACCCGCTGCTGGTCGGGCCGGTGCTGACGATTCCGCTGGGGACGATCCCGGCGAGCGGCACGTTGACCTACGACCTCGCGCTCCCGGCGCAGTACAGCCCCGGCGACCGCTTCGTCCTGCAGGTCCTGCTGACGGGCGGCCCCGAGCCGCGACTGACGAACTCCTTGCCGCTGCTCCTGAACTGAGGGGGCTCTTCCTCGCGCATGCCGGCCATCGTAGCGGCCCGCGTGCACGGCGCGGGACCGCCCCGCCTCCTTGACAGCCCCGGGGGCCGGCCATACAACCTTGGCCCCCCTTTCTCGCGGGAGGGGTCCGGACCGTCCGCGGTGACCCCTCGAGGGGGGGCCGAGGGCGGTGTTTCTCGCGTCCGCGAGGCCGTTTCCGGCGGTCTCGAGCGGGCGCCTCGTCCTCCCTCACGTCCTCCCCGATCCGATGACCCGCCCCGCCTCCGTGGTGATCCTCGCCGCCGGCCAAGGGACGCGCATGAAGAGCGCGTTGCCCAAGGTCTTGCACGAGGTGTGCGGGCGCACGCTGCTCGACTGGGTGCTGGACCAGGCGCTCGCGATCGACCCGGCGAAGATCGTGGTCGTCGTCGGCCACGGCGCCGACCAGGTCCGCGCGTCGGTCGCCGGCGGCCCGGCCGCGGACCGCGTCGAGTTCGTCGTGCAGGAGGAGCGCAAGGGCACCGGCCACGCGATGCAGGTCGCGGCGACCGCGCTGGGGGACGACCCGGGCACGGTCGTCGTTCTCTATGGCGACATGCCGGCGCTGCGCCCGACCAGCCTCGAGGTGCTCGTCGAGACGGCGGCGGAGCTGGGCGACGAGGGCACGGCGATCTTCACCGCGCTGGCGGACGACCCGCGCGGCTTCGGGCGCATCCTGCGCGACGAGGAGGGCGACTTCCGCGCCGTGCGCGAGGAGCGCGACTGCTCGCCCGAGGAGCGCGCGATCCCCGAGGTGAACACGGGCGTCTACGCCTTCCCGGGCAAGCTGCTGCTGGACGCGCTGCCGAAGCTGTCGAACGACAACGCGCAGGGCGAGTACTACCTGACCGACGTGCCGGTGATGCTGGCCGCGGCGGGCAAGCCGGTCGAGTGCGTGCTGCTCGAGGACCTGGACGAGACGATCGGCGTCAACGACCTGGGCCACCTCGCCGAGGCGCGCTGGGTGCTGCAGCTGCGCATCCTGGAGGGCCACCTCGCGAACGGCGTGGCCATCGAGGATCCGGCGACGACCTACATCGACCACGGCGTCACCATCGGCGCCGGCACGCGCGTGCTGCCGTGCACCGTCATCCGCAAGGGCGTGACGATCGGCGCGAACTGCGAGGTCGGGCCGTTCACGCACCTGCGCGTCGGCACCGTGCTGGAAGAGGGCGCCGAGGTCGGCAACTTCACCGAGTGCAAGAAGTCGACGGTGGGGGCGCACGCCAAGGCGAAGCACCTGTCCTACCTCGGCGACGCGCGCGTCGGCGCGCGCACGAACGTCGGCGCGGGGACGATCTTCGCGAACTACGACGGCAAGGCGAAGCACGTCACCGAGGTCGGCGACGACGCCTTCATCGGCAGCGGCACGATCGTCGTGGCGCCGAACTCGATCGGCGACGGCGCGACGACGGGCGCCGGCGCGGTCGTGACGCGCGGCGCGAACGTCGGCGCCGGAGAGACCTGGGTCGGCGTGCCGGCTCGCAAGCACACGCCCGCGACGTCGGGAGTCGCGGGCGAGGACCGCGAGGACTGAAGCAGGAGCATCCGTGGCGGCGTACAGCGAAAAGATCACGCTCATCTCGGGCAACGCGAACCGCAAGTTGTCGGAGGCGATCGCGCAGCACCTCGACATCCCGATGGCGAAGGCGCACGTCGGCCGGTTCCCCGACCTCGAGATCGACATCAAGGTCGACGAGGACCTGCGCGGATCCGACTGCTTCGTGATCCAGCCGACCTGCCCGCCGGTGAACGACAACTGGGTCGAGCTCCTGCTGCTGCTCGACACCCTGCGCCGCTCCAGCGCCGGCCGCATCACGGCCGTCATGCCGTACTTCGGCTACGCGCGGAAGGACCGCAAGGACGAGGGCCGCGTGCCGATCTCGGCCAAGGTCGTCGCGAACACGCTGACCGCCAGCGGCGCGGACCGCGTCGTGACGCTGGACATGCACGCGGCGCAGATCCAGGGCTTCTTCGACATCCCCGTCGACCACCTCTTCGCGAAGCCCGTGCTGCTGCGCGCGATCCGCAAGGTCGGCCTCGACGACCCGGTCGTCGTGACGCCCGACGTGGGCGGCATCAAGATGGCGCGCTCCTACGCGAAGGCGCTGGGCGCGGACCTCGCGATCGTCGACAAGCGCCGCTACTCCGGCTCCGAGACCTCCGTCGAGCACGTCATCGGCCAGGTCGAGGGCCGCAACGTCGTGCTGGTCGACGACATGATCTCGACCGGCGGCTCGATCTCGCAGGCGGCGTCCATCCTGAAGCAGAAGGGCGCCAACCAGATCATCATCGCGGTCTCGCACGCCGTGCTCTGCGGCCCGGCGTGCCAGCGCCTGGCCGAGGCGCCCGTCGACCGCATCCTCGTCACCGACACCATCCCGCGCGGTGACGACTGGCCGGACAAGATCGAGACGGTCTCGGTCGCCGGCCTGCTCGCGGACACGATCTACAACATCCACCACTCGATCTCGGTCAGCTCGCTCTTCGACGAAGAGCCGCTGTAACCGCGCCCGAGTCGGCACACGTTCCGAACGACTAGAGGACGATTTCCAATGGCACAGAGTGCAACCCTGAAGGCCGAGACCCGCACCAAGCTCGGCACCCGTGCGTCCCGCGCCCTGCGCGCGGACGGCAAGATCCCCGCCAACCTGCAGCCGGCCGACGGCAAGGACCACCTGGACTTCGCGATCGACGAACGCGAGTTCCTGGCGACCCGCCGCGCGCACGTGCACCTCTACGACATCGAGGTCGGCGGCGCGTCGGAGACGGCCGTGGTGCGCGAGCTCCAGTGGGACTCGTTCGGCGACAACATCATCCACGTCGAGTTCAAGCGCGTGCAGCGCGGCGTCGAGACCGAGACCGAGGTCGAGCTGCACTTCGTGGGCAACCCGAAGGGCGTCGTGAACCACACGATCCAGCACCTCACGATCAAGTCGATCCCGTCCAAGATCCCGGACGAGATCGAGGTGAACGTGGACGGGATGGACGAGGGCACGCACATCCTCGCCAAGGACCTGAAGCTGCCCGAGGGCGTCTCCCTCGGCATCGACCCGGAGACCGAGGTCGCCGTGATCGCGGGCGTCCGCGAAGAGGCGGCCCCGGCCGCCGAGGGCGAGGAGGGCGACGAGCCCGAGTCGCCGGCCTCCGTCGAAGACTGATCCCGTCGCCGGCCCGCCGACCGCTTGCGCGATCGGCGGCCGGCCGTAGACTGTTCGCCCCCGTTCCGCCGCCGGCGGGGCGGGGGACGCCTCGCAGAGGAGCCGCACGCGTGACACGACTGGTCGTTGGCCTCGGGAACCCCGGGCCGGAATACGAGTGGACGCGCCACAACATCGGCTTCCACGTGCTGGACCGCCTGGTCCGTCACGAGGGGCTGCTCTTTCGATCCGCACGCGAACTGGAGGGGTACTCCGGTCCGAAGGCGTTCCAGGTGGCGCGGAGCTTCGATCCCGACGCTCTCTACCTGAAGCCCGAGACCTTCATGAACCGCTCCGGTGAGGTCGTCGCGCCCGTCGCCCGTTACGCGGGCGTCGAGCCGAGCGACATCCTGCTCGTCTACGACGACCTCGACCTGCCCCTGGGCCAGCTCCGCATCCGACCGCACGGCGGAGCGGGCGGCCAAAGAGGCATGTCATCGACCATCGAAGCGCTCGGCACCGACCGATTCCCCAGACTGCGGATCGGGATCGGACGGCCGAGGACCGACGCGGCGCGCCACGTACTCGAGAGGTTCACGGACAAGGAGATGCCCGACGCGGAGATCTCCGTCGTCGAAGCCGGGGAAGCGATCCTCGACTGGCTGAAGTCCGGTGACCTCGACGCGTGCATGGCGCGGTACCACAGCCGCTGGAACCAGGGCTCCTGAGCCCGCTCTCGCTCCCTCTCGGAGCGCATCACGGAGAAGAATGACCACCATCTACGAAGGCATGTTCCTGATCGACAACGCCGCCGTCCGCGAGGACTGGAACGCGGCGAAGACGATCATCACCGGTACGCTCGAGAAGCACGGAGCGACGATCCACACCGCGCGCCGCTGGGACGAACGCCGTCTCGCGTACCCGATCAAGAAGCGCAACCGCGCCACCTTCCTGCTGACCTACTTCGAGATCCCCGGTGAGAACGTCCCGGCCATGCGCCGCGAGTTCGAGCTGAACGACACGGTCCTGCGCAACCTGCAGATCGCCGTCGACGCGATCCCGGAGTCCGAGACCGAGCTCGCCCAGGCGGAGCTGTCCGACGACTTCGTCGTGCCGGCGCCCCCGGAGGACGACGCGGTCGACGAGAAGCCCTCCGAGGAGGGCGAGGAGTCGTCGGAGGACGGCGAGAAGGCCAAGGCCGAAGGCGACGAGAAGAAGTCCGAGGGCGAGTCCTCCGAGGAGAAGCCGTCCGAGGAGACGAAGGCCGAGGCCGACGACGAGACCAAGCAGAAAGAGGGCGCGGCCGCGTCCGAGGAGAACTGAGCCATGGCGATCAAAGGCAAGTTCGGACGCCGCGGGAACCAGCGCAACCGCCGCACCTGTGACGACCAGCCGCTCGACTACAAGGACGTCGAGACGCTCGAGAAGTTCCTGACCGCCTACGGTCAGATCCAGGGACGTCGCCGCACCGGCTACGTCGCCAAGTGCCAGCGCGACCTCAAGCTGGCCATCAAGCGCGCCCGTTTCCTCGGCCTCATGCCCTTCGTGGGCTGATCTCGGGAGGATCATTCCGATGCGAGACACCGAAGTCCTCCTGCGGGATCACGTCGAGAACCTCGGTCGCTGCGGCGACGTGGTGCGCGTGAAGCCCGGGTACGCCCGCAACTACCTCCTGCCGAACCGCCTCGCGGTCCCGGCGACGGAGGAGAACAAGAAGATCGTCGATCGCCGCCGCGTCCGCCTCGAGGCGGAAGAAGCGGCGCTGATGGCCGACGTCGAGAAGCGCGTCGAAGCCCTGTCGGGCCTCGCGCTCACCACGACGGAGAAGGCCGACGAGAACGGCAACCTCTACGGCTCGGTCAGCGCCGCGCGCGTCGCCGAGCTCATCGTCGCCGCCGGCCAGCCCTGCGAGGAGCGCGACGTGCGCCTCGACAAGGCGATCAAGCACGTCGGCGCGCACGAGATCGAGGTCCACGTGCACGGCGACCACAACGCCACGGTGACGGTGGACATCCAGGCGGAAGCCTGAGGTCCGCGCCGCACCGGCGACCGAACCGCGGAGGCCCGCGGCGCGCACGCGCCGCGGGCCTCCGCGCGTGGGGGGGCGTCGCGCGGGTCGACGAGCGCGCCCGGCGCCGGCGAGCGGTTCCGCGCTCCGGGACCGCCGCGCGTCGGGAACCCCGCTCGCGTGTGTATCGACGGCGGACCGGTCGCTATCCTCTGCCGACCATGTCCGAGTACGAGGAAGGCCCGCCGATCGGGCGGATCCCGCCGCACAACGAGGAGGCCGAGCGCGGCGTCCTCGGGGCGCTCCTGATCGATCCGCACCGCATCCCGGACGTGGCGGAGCTGCTGCGCGAGGAGGACTTCTTCGCCAAGAAGCACGGCCAGATCTACGCCGCGCTGGAAGCGCTGAACGACCGCGGCGAGCCCGTCGACCTGATCACGGTCGGCGAGCGCTTGCAGGGCGCCGGCGCGCTGCAGGCCGTCGGCGGCCGCGCGTACCTGATGCAACTCGCGGCCGGCGTGACGAACTCCGCGCACGTGATGCACCACGCGCGCCTCGTCTCGGAGACCGGCACGCTGCGCCGCCTGATCCAGGAGGCGAACGGCATCATCGAGAACGCCTACTCGACGCGTCCGGACGGCGAGGCGGTCACCAACCTCGTCGACGAGTCCGAGAACGCGATCTTCCGCATCTCGCAGGGCAAGTCCGGCGGCGAGGTGATGACGATGGCGACCGCGATCGAGGAGACGTTCAAGCGCATCGACTCGACCGCCGGGCGCAGCGGCCTGACCGGCGTGCCGTCGGGCTTCTACGACCTCGACGACCTGACGTGCGGCTTCGCCGGCGGGCAGCTGATCATCCTCGCGGCGCGACCCGCGATGGGCAAGACGGCCTTCGCGCTGAACATCATGGAGAACGCGGCGTTCTCGCGGATGGACGACGTCGACGGGCCGCCGGTCGTGCTGTTCTTCAGCCTGGAGATGGGCGCGCAGTCGATCGTCTCCCGGATGCTGTGCGCGCACGCGCGCGTCGACGCGCACAAGCTGAAGACCGGCAACATCCCGGCGGACGACTACTCCGAGCTGGCGCGCGCCGCCGGCGAGCTGCGCGAGTGCCGCCTGTTCATCGACGACACGCCGGGCCTGTCGGTGATGGCGATGCGCTCGCGCGCGCGCCGCGTGAAGCAGCAGAACAAGGCGCTGAACCTGATCGTCGTCGACTACCTGCAGCTGATGACCATGCCGAAGGCGGAGAGCCGCCAGCTGGAGATCTCGGCGATCTCCCGGTCGCTGAAGGAGCTCGCGCGCGAGCTGGACGTGCCCGTCATCGCGCTGTCGCAGCTGTCCCGCGCGGTCGAGTCGCGCGAGGACAAGAAGCCGCAGCTGTCCGACCTCCGCGAGTCCGGCTCGATCGAGCAGGACGCGGACACCGTGATGATGCTGTACCGCCCCGAGTACTACGAACCGACGGACGAGAACCGCGGCGTCGCCGAGCTGGTCGTCGCGAAGCAGCGGAACGGACCGACCGGCACCGTGTCGTTGCAGTTCCGCGGCAGCATCATGCGGTTCGAGAACCGCGTGCCCTCGGTCGCCGAGCCGATCGCCCCCTGACGCCGCCGCGCGATCCCCCCGACGTCGTCCTCGTGATCCGTACGCCCCTCGAAACGAGCGCCCTGGCGCGCGCGCTGTTCTGCGCCGCGCTGGCCTCCGCGCCCGCCGTCGCGCAGGACGACCTGGT
This sequence comes from bacterium, assembly GCA_030426745.1. Lineage (GTDB taxonomy): Bacteria > Planctomycetota > UBA1135 > UBA1135 > JACKHV01. The sequence continues at coordinate 1,448 of JAUHYB010000112.1, read as the reverse complement.
CGGCCCGCCGGCGCCGCCCGAAGCGGCCGCGCAGGACCGCATGCCGACCGTCGTCGCGATCGGCGTCGTGGGGGAGGACCGCTACACCGAGGACCGCTTGATCGCCGCGCTGGGGCAGCGCGTCGGGCGCCCGCTCGACCGCGCGCTCGTCGAGCGCGGCATCACCTACCTGTGGGAGGCGTTCAAGGTCCGCGCCGAGGTCCTCGAACGCGCGGCCGAGGGCGGCGTCGAGCTGCAACTCGTCGTGCAGGAGATGCCGGTCGACCTGGAGCCGCGCTTCATCGGGTACGACGGCGTGAAGCTGAAGGACCTGCGCGAGTGGGCCGGCCTGGACGAGAGCTCGGAGCTGTACCTGCACGAGGCGCGGCGCGTGCGCCAGCGGCTGCTCGAGGGCTACCGGCGCAAGGGCTTCCACTTCGCCGAGGTCGACATCGTCACCAAGACGCCGGACGAGTTCGAGGAGGACACGCACGGCATCGGCGACGTGATCTTCCGCATCCGCGAGGGCCGCAAGGTGCGCGTGTCCGACGTGGTCGTGCACGGCAACGAGAGCCTGCCGACGCGCGGCTTCGGCCCGTGGAAGGACGGCCTGGTGCCGGTGGCGCGCACGCAGCTCAAGGGACCGCGCTTCCTGAACTGGCTGGGTGACGTGTTCGTGGAGGAGAAGCTCGAGGGCGACCTCCTGGCGATGCGCAACGTGTACCGCGACCGCGGCTACCTGGACGCCGTCGTCGAGCTGGACCGCCTGGACTTCAACGAGGACTTCAGCCGCGTCGTCGTGCACGTCGTCGTCGACGAGGGCGAGGCGTACCGCGTGAACGAGCTGCGCGTCGAGGGCGTCGAGCCGATCCCCGGCTCGCGCGGCCCGGACGGCGAGCCGCTGACGCGCCCCGCGGAGCTGGTGTTCAGCGAGCAGGAGCTGCTGTCGCGCTGCATGCTCGGCCCGGGCGAGGTCTTCGAGAAGCTGCGCCGCGTCGCGGACGAGGAGGACCTGCGCGACTTCTTCGGCGCGCTCGGATACCTGTCGCACCCCTCGCTGCGCGACGCGAGCTGGAAGTTCCTGGAGCCCGAGCTGGTCTTCGACGTCGAGAACAAGACGGTCGACGTGACCTACCGCATCGTCCAGGGCCGCCAGCTGAAGATCCGCGAGGTGCGCATCACGGGCGCGAACCACACGCGCGACCGCGTGCTGCGCCGAGAGATCACGGTGAAGCCGGGCCAGATCGCGGACATGAAGGAAGTGATCCGCTCGCTGCGCCTGCTGACGGCGACGGGCTACTTCTCCGACGACCGCCGCCCGCTCGAGCACAACGAGCCGACCTACCGCTTCATCCCGACGGACGACCCCGAGTGGGTCGACATCGAGTTCATCGTCGAGGAAGGCCGCGTGGTCGACTTCGAGATCGCGGGCGGCATCGACTCGAACAGCGGCGTGTTCGGCCTGTTGT
>JAUHYB010000602.1 GCA_030426745.1 bacterium | reverse complement strand
CAGCGACTCGACCTCGCCGGCCATCGGGATCGTGACGGCGTCGAAGGCGCGCATCGCGTCGGGCTCCGCGCCGGTCTCGGCGCCGACCCACAAGGCGACGCGCCCCGACCAGTCGAAGTCGCGCCAGGTCGCGCCGCCGCGCGTCGCCGCGCGCACGCCGCGCAGGCCGAGCGCGCGCAGGTCCTCCGCGAGCGCCGCGGCGTCCTCGAACACGTGCACGGGAACGCGCAACAAGCTGCCCATCGACCCGCGCAGGGCCTTCGCGTTCCACGGCGACGCGCCGCCCCGCGCGACGCAGATCGCCGCCACGCCGGCGGCCTCCGCGGCGCGGACCAGCGCGCCGAGGTTGCCGGGGTCGGCGACGCCGGCGACGACCAGCACCAGCGCGTCGGCGGCCAGGTCGAGGGACGCGAGCGCGCGCGACGCCGGCGCCGCGGCGACCGCGAGGACGCCCGGCGAAGTGTCGAGCGCGCTGACGCGATCCAGCAAGCCCGCGGCGACCACGCGCCGCTCGGCGACGTCCCCCGCGAAGCGCTCCGGGTCGCCGCCGCGCGCCTCGTCGACGAGCAGGACCTCGACGGCCCAGCCCGCGCGCAACGCGTCCGCGACGAGGCGCTCGCCCTCCAGCGCCACGACGCCGCGCTCGCGTCCGGCGGCGACGGCTCCGGCGCGCTTCAGCAGCGGATTGCTGCGCGACTCGATGACGGGCTTCGCGCGCATCGGCGGCTGTTATAGCATCGGCGCCCCGATGGCCCAGGTACAGCGATGAGCGAGTTGCGCGAAGGCGTGGTGATGCGCATGGACGCGAAGGTCTGCCACGTCGAGACCGGCGGCGAGGTGGTGCTCGCCGCGCCGCGCGGCGCGCTGTTCGAGGACCTGGCCGGCGTGAAGAACCCGGTGGCCGTCGGCGACCGCGTGTTGATCGACCCGGGCGGCGACCCGGTCAGCCTGGTCGAGGTCCTGCCGCGCCGGAACCAGCTGAGCCGCACCGCGTCGTCGCACGACCCGCGCGAGCAGGTGCTGGCGGCGAACGTCGACCAGCTGCTGGTGATCGCGTCGGTGAAGTCGCCGAAGTTCTCGTCGAACCGCACCGACCGCATCCTGGCGGCGTGCCAGTGGCACGACATCCCGGCGACGCTCGTGCTGAACAAGGTCGACCTGGCGAAGCCGAAGGAGGTCGCGGCGCTGCGCGCGACGTACGAGAGCGTGCCGGTGCCGATCCTGGAGACCTGCGCGACCGACGGCCGCGGCGTGGACGAGCTGCGCGAGATGCTGCGCGGCAAGACGTCGATCCTGTACGGCGCGTCGGGCGCGGGCAAGTCGACGCTGCTGAACGCGCTGCAACCGGGGCTGGCGCTGAAGGTCGGCAAGATCAGCCGCTACTGGGAGCAGGGCAAGCACACGACGACCTTCTCGCAGCTGCACCGCCTGGACTTCGGCGCGGACGTGATCGACACGCCGGGCATCCGCGTGTTCCGCATCCACGACATCCACCGCTCGGAGCTGAAGGGGCTGTTCCCCGAGTTCGCGCGCTACGAGGACCGCTGCAAGTTCCCGAACTGCAGCCACGACCACGAGCCGGAGTGCGCGGTGCTCGACGCGCTCGAGGACGGCGAGATCGCGCAGACGCGCTACATGAGCTACCTCGAGATGCTGGTCGAGGCGTCGCCGGACCCGGTCGACTACGGCGACGAGGACGACGAAGCGCCGTGACCGAAGGTACCGTGCCGCGCTGCCGCACGTACCTCGCGATCCCCGCGCCAACGCCCGCCCGTCGCCGCCGTAGGAGCGACGCCCGCCCACCGGGCGTCCCCATGCTCCTTCCGGTTCGACCTCCCGCGCCGGTCCGGCTCCTCGCGCTCGTCCTCGCCGCGTCCGCGGCCGTCGTCGGGTGCGACGCGTCGGACGCCGCCGCCCGCGCGCTGCAGCCTCCGGCTTGCGGCGAGGCCTGCGCGCACTGCGCCGAGGAAGCCGACCGCGCGCCCGA
>JAUHYB010000601.1 GCA_030426745.1 bacterium | reverse complement strand
CCGCGTCGATCCACGACTTGCCGGTCGCGATGATCGCGACGTCGCGCACGCGGCCGACGTACAGCGGGCGCGGCAGGCCGGCGCCCGACAGCTGCGCGACGCCCTCCGACGCGTCGACCAGGATGCCTTGGTCCTCCAGCCCGTGCAGCGAGGAGAACGGCAAGCCCTCGATCGCCAGCTTGCCCATCCAGTTCACCGTCGCGTAGACGGCCCACTGCGCGTCGGCGAGCTCCGGCCCGTCGAAGGTGCCGGCGATCGCCAGGTCGCGCCCGCCGGCGATGTCGAGCGGCGCCATCCCGAGCGGCATCTTCGTCGACACCTCCTCCAGGCTCCGCACCGCGTCGGCCAGCCCGATCTCCTGGTAGAAGGCCGCCGCCTCGGGCGACCCCTTCCAGACGCGGTACGTCTCGTTCGCCTCCAGCTCCTCCTCGATCTCCAGCTCGGGGAAGTCGCCGAAGACGTCCTTCAGCTCCGCGCGGGCCACGAAGAAGTCGACGTCGCGCGGCGCGAGCGCGGCGACGTCCACCCCGAGCCCCCCCTCGAACGGGTTGAAGAGGAAGGTCGAGAACGCGAAGTAGCCCGCGAAGACCAGGACGAACAGGACGACGAGGACGATGCGGAGCAGTCGGGACTTGCGGCTCATGGACGCGGTCGGGCGGGGCGGGCGGGTCGGGTTCTGGCGAGCGGAGGGGCGCGGGCGGCGCGCGCGGGTCGGAAGCCTAATGGATCGGACCCCCGCGGAGGCGCGCGGCGCCCGACGAAGCTCCCTCCGCCGCGCGCCGGACCCCCCGTCGACGCCGCCGCGCCCCGCGCTCTTCCCGCGAAGTCCGGGCTTCGTGCCGCCGTCCCCCGTCCGACGTCCGACGTCCCCCGTCCCCTGTCCGACGTCCGCGCCGCGCCGCCCTCCGCGCCGCGCCGCGCCGCGACGCGCCGCGACGCAGCGTCGTCGCGGGCCCGCCGCCCCGCCCCCTCGGGGCCCGCCGCGCCCTTCCCCCGGGGCCCGCCGCGCGGCGAGGACCGGCGACTCTGCTTGCATCGCCCCGTCCCCGCAGCAGAATCGGGCGCGTGAAGCTCACCGCCCGCGTCGCCGCCATCCCCCTGTCCGAGACGATCGCCCTCGACACCCGCGCGAAGGAGATGATCGCCGCGGGTCGCGACGTCGTGAACCTCTCCGCCGGCGAGCCGGACTTCGACGCGCCCGCCGTCGTCCAGGACGCCGCCTGCGCCGCGGCCCGCGGCGGCGACGTGCGCTACACGCCGGCGCCCGGCCGCAAGGACCTGCGCGCCGCGATCGCCCGACACCTGACCGAGACGCGCGGCGTGCCGTTCGACGCGAGCGAGGTCATCGTCTGCCACTCCGCGAAGCACGCGCTGTCCGGCAGCCTGCTCGGACTGGTCGACGCCGGCGACGAGGTGCTGCTCAGCCTCCCCGCCTGGGTCAGCTACGTCGAGCAGATCCGCTTCGCCGGCGGCGCGCCCGTCGGCGTCCCGCCGCGCCCCGACATGGGGCCCGACTGGGACGCGCTCGAAGCCGCGATCACGCCGCGCACCAAGGGCATCGTCTGGAACAGCCCCTCGAACCCGTCGGGCTACGTCGCGTCGCCCGACGAGGTGCGCCGCCTGGCCGCCTTCGCCGAGAAGCACGACCTGTGGATCCTCTCCGACGAGATCTACCGGCGCCTGCTCTACGGCGACGCCGAGTTCATGAGCCCCGCGCAGTGCGGCGACGACGCGCGCGCGCGCACGATCGTGATCGACGGCGCCAGCAAGGCGTACGCGATGACCGGCTACCGCATCGGCTTCCTCGCCGCGCCGGCCGACTTCGCGGGCGCGATCGGCCGCCTGCACAGCCAGCTGACGGGCTCGCCGAACGCGATCTCGCAGGACGCCTACCTCGCCGCGCTCGCCGAGGAGCCGCCGGAGGTCGCGGCGCGCGTCGCCGAGTTCGCCGCGCGCCGCGACGCGATCGTCGGCGGGCTGCGCGACCTG
>JAUHYB010000600.1 GCA_030426745.1 bacterium | reverse complement strand
ACCCGGCCGGCGTCCTGTCGTGGGGCGCGGTGAAAAAACGAGCCCGGCTCCGTACTTTCCCTCGCGCCGGATCCCCCGTCATCGTGGCGGAATCGCGGTTAAATGGGCGAGGGGTCCCTGCCCGAAGGGACCCCTCGAAGGATCAAAGCTCGAGAACAGCCGAAACTCTGCGCGAACTCAGACCTATATGAAGGAACCTCGGTCGGCCAGCCGAGGTCTCCTGATGGCTGCCCCAGCGTGCTCTGAACCCGTGCGCTGGGGCGGCGCTCCTTTGCGGCCGCCGGTTCCTTCACGCCTTCGGACGGGGCGACCCCTCGCGGGGTTCCCCCCCACGCCGGAATCGCGCGCCCTTTCGGGGCGAACGCCGTAAGTGGTTGCCGCCGCCCGGCTCCCGCGACGGCGAAACTCCGCACGAGGCACCGCGCCCGTGGCATCTGCGAAGGGCATCTGCGAAGGGCATCGCGCGAAGAGCACCGCGCGTAGGGCAGCGCACCCAGTCACCGCGCCCAGGGCACTGCGCCCGGGGCACTGCGCCCGCGGCGGAACGCCCGGTCGCCCGCGGCGCCTCCCGGACGACACCCCCGGACGAGAGCGAGGGCCGACGCGCGGGTGCACGCCGGCCCTCTCGGAACGCTCTCTCTCAGGGTCGGTCGGGGTCGCGGAGCAGCGGGGCTCCGGGGCGGACGGGCTCAGGGGCAGAAGGTCGCGCGCAACGCGTCGGACAGGTTCGCGCCGGCGCCCAGCGGTCCGCCCGGGTCGCGGTACCAGAACTGGAAGTGCAGCGTGTCGCCCGGCGCGATCGTGCTGTTCGGATCCGGCGGCGTCGTGAGGTCCAGCGCGTAGGTCGCGCTGCCGTCCGCGCCGATCTGCTGGGCGGGCAGGCGGTAGATCTCGCCCGCGACGCAGCGGAAGCCGTTGCCGAAGGGCACCTGGGTCGCCGCCGTCCCGTAGTAGAAGACGCCGAACTGGTTCGGGTTCGCGCCGTCGACGCGCAGGGTGAAGTCGTTCGCCGCGACGGACAGCGTCCCGTCGAGCGCGATCTCCGCGGCCGTGCCGGCGCCGTTCGGCGCGGCGATGCAGTAGCGCGCGGGCGGCAGGCAGGCGAGCGACACGACGTCCGCCTTGCCGGTCAGGCTGCCCTTGTTCGCGTCGCCGTAGGCGCCGACGAGCACCTCGGCCTTGCCGTCCAGGCTGAGGTCGCCGAGCGCCGCCACCGCGTGGCCGAGGCGCGCGCCGGCGGCCGCGCCGCTGATCGTCGCCAGTCGATGACCGGTCGCGCCGGAGTAGACGATCGCCGCGCCCGCGCCGGGGCCGCCGAGGTCGGATCCGACCGCGCCCGCGATCACGTCGGGCGTGCCGTCGGCGTCGACGTCCATGCCGCCTGCGATGCTCACGCCGAGCGCGTCGCCCGGCGCGTCGCCGAGCCAGCGGAAGAGCTCGGCGCCCGTCGCGCCGGAGAAGGCCTGCACGCAGCCGGCGTTGCTGCCGTAGAGGTCCGACCCCGGGCTGCCGACCAGGAGGTCCGGCACGAGGTCGCCGTCCAGGTCGCCCGCGGCCGCGACCGCGGACCCGAACTGCTCGCCGGGGAAGAGGCCCGTCAAGGTGTGCACGTAGGAGCCGTCCGCGCCGCTGTAGACCGTTACGCTGCCCGCGTTCTCGCCGCCGGCGTCGTTCCAGCGGGCGCCGACCGCGAACTCGGGCCGACCGTCGCCGTCGAGGTCGCCGAGCGAGGCGACCGCGCTGCCGAACAGGTCGTGCGCGCTCGCGCCGTGGGCGCGCAGCAGCTCGGCGCCGTTCAGGCCCGACAGCACGACGACCGCGCCCGCGTTCGACCCCTTGGTGTCGTCGCCGCGCACGCCGACGAGCAGGTCGTCGCGCCCGTCGCCGTCGACGTCGCCCGCCGACGCCAGCGCGAAGCCGAACTGGTCGCCGGCGTTCTGGCCGTAGACGCGGAACAGCTCGGAACCGTCGACGCCGGAGTGGACGAAG
>JAUHYB010000599.1 GCA_030426745.1 bacterium | reverse complement strand
CGGTACCACGACCTCTACACGCGGCAGAGCCTGCGCGAGTCGTCGCTCGGTACGGAAGGCGGCGAGGGGCTGCCCGCGCCCGCGTGACGCGGACGCGAGCGGCCCCTCGCCGCGCGCTCGGAGGCGTCGATGCGGCTACAGCCAGGTCATCGACACGCCGTTCGACAGGTTGGAACCCGACCCGCAGGGCGAGATCGCCGGGTCGCGGTACCACACCTGGTAGTGCACGGTCTGGCCGGGCGTGACGTTGCCCTCGGCGCCCAGCGCGGAGGTCGTCGACGCGACGCCGGAGGAGTCCAGGAACGCGAGCTCCAGGCGGTCCGTCGGGTTGCCCATGCACAGGACGCCGTCGCGGAAGGGCGTCGCGATCTGCGTCGCGCCCTGCACGAACACGCACGGCTGGTTCGCGCGGCCCTGCTCGATCGTCAGCACGAGGTTGTCGTCGGACAGGAGGTCGGAACCGACGCCGCTCAGGATCGCGCCGACGCCGCCGGAGTTCTCGCAGCCCTCGCCGTCGCCGGCGCCGCTCTCGTTCGCGCAGGGGCAAGCGGCCGTCGAGCCGTCGCCGAAGCAGAACGCCGTGGTCGGGTCGTTGCCCGCGCCGAAGGCCTCGATCAAGGTGATCGAGTTGATGCACGCGACGCCCGAGCAGCTCGGGAAGAAGCAGGGATACTGCTCGGCGACGATGCGCACGTGGTCGCCGACGCCGAAGACGCCGAAGCCGCCGGCGTCCGCGTTGTTGAAGACCGTGCCGCTGGCGTCGTCCTGGTACAGGAGGCAGCTGGGGCCTTGGATGATCACGCCCGTGCCGTCGTACGGCGAGGGGCTCAGGGAAGCGGTGGTCGCGCCGGCCGAGGCCGGGAGCGCGAGCGCGGCGACGGCCGCGGCGGCGACGTTGCGCGCGAGGTGCATGAACTGCATGGGGACCTGCCAGGTGAAGGGTCGGGTACGAAGCGAGCGGAGCGCGCGCCGGCCTGCCTGCCGGTCGCGACGAGGCCCCGTCGACGCTCGATTCTACGCCGGTCCCGGCGCTCCTTCGCGCTCCTGACAAGACCCGTACCCGGTGCGGGCCGCGTGAGCCCCCCGCGGGGCGCCCGTACGGGCCCGGTGAGCCGCGGCGGCGCTAGAAGCGCGTGAACAGGTCGAACAGCACGTCGAGCAGGTCGCCGCCGGTCCCCGGGCGTTCCCACCAGCCGCGGTCGGCGCGCGCGGGGTGCGCGCGCTCGATGCCCGCGAACGGCGGCGTGACGCGCTTCTCCTCGCGCGGGCGCCAGGGCGTCGCCGCCTTCCCGCCGGCGCGCACCCAGGCCAGGATGCGCTCCAGCTCGCCGGCGTCGAACCACAGGCCGTGCGCGCGACAGACGTCGACCGTCGCGCCCTTCGCGCCGCCGATGCGCTTGCGCGTCATCAGCTCGCCGCAGCCGACGCACGGCAGGTAGCGCACCTCGGTCTCGACCTCGACCGGCGGCGGTTCGTGGCCGCGCACGCGCGGCGCCTCGGCGCGCGCGTCCTGCTCGCCGCGCTGCAGCACCACCTCGAAGGTCTCCGGGTTCAGCCACACGCCGGCGCACGCCGTGCACTCGACGATCGGCAAGCCGCCGTCGAGGACGTGCCCCTGCAGCACGCCCTCGCACCGCGGACAGCTCCGCTCCTCGGGGACGGCCGGCCGCGCGTGCGCCGACAGCTCGGTCCCGCAGGCGCCGCAGAAGGTGTCGCGCGCGCGGGCCTTGGCCAGGCACTTCGGGCACCGCACGCCCAGGCCGCGGTCGTCGGCCGTGATCTCCACGCCGCAGTACGGGCAGGTCCTCGCGCCCAGCGGCACGTCGCCCGAGCAACCCGAGCAGCGGACGACCCGCGCCGAGAGCGGGCTCGGCCGGCGGGTCGTGAAGCGCTCGCCGCAGTCGCACCGCACGCCCTCGCCGGCCGAGAGGTGGCTGACGTCGTACTGGCGGTCGCAGGCCGGGCAGGCGTTCAGGACGCGTTCGCTCATG
>JAUHYB010000598.1 GCA_030426745.1 bacterium | reverse complement strand
CTCCGGCAGCGCCCGGACGCGCGCCGCCTCGGCCTTCGCGCCCGCGTCGAGGAAGCCCGGCAGGAACGCGACGCCGACCACGCCGTCCGCGGCGCCGAGCGCGCGCAGCTGGTCGTCGGTCAGGTTGCGCGGGTGGTCGTGCAGCGCCTTGCAGCACGAGTGGCTCGCGATCACCGGGCGCGCGCTCGCCTCGAGCGCGTCGAAGAACGACCGCTCGCCGGCGTGCGACAGGTCGACGCACATGCCCAGCTCGTTCATCCGCCGCACCACGCGCCGGCCGAAGTCGGACAGCCCCGCCGGCACGTCGGGCCCCGCGCCGTCCTGGCACGACCGCACCCACGACAGGTGGTTGTTCCACACGAGCGTGAGCACGCGCACGCCCTCGGCGTGGAAGCGCTCGAGCTCCTCGAGCGACTCGGCGATCGAGTGCCCGCCCTCGATGCCGCTGATCAACGCGATCCGGCCGGCCGCGCGCGCCTCGGCCAGCGCGGCGCCGTCCGTGACCAACGTCGCGCGCTCGGGGTGGCGGTCCGCCAACCGCCGCACCTCGCGCACCAGCCCGCGCGTGCGCTCGACCGCCGCCCGCGGGCCGCGCTCGAGGTGCTTCGGGTCGCACCACGCGACGAGCACGACCGCCCCGAGCCCCCCACGCGCCCCGCGCACGAGGTCGAGGTGCCCGGACCCCTCGGCGCCGAGGTCGTGCCCGAGATCGAGGGCCTTCTGGATCGAGTCGACGTGCGCGTCGAAGACGAAGTGCGGGGCGGCGGCGGTCATGGAGACAGGACTACCAAGTCCGCGTGCGCGAGGCCCGTGACCCGGCGGCGTTTCCTCCGCGCTCCCGTATCCTGTGCGCCTCTCACCGGCCGACAGACCCGAAGACCGACCCATGACCGCTCCCGATCCCGCCGCCCGCAGTCGCTTCCGCAACGTCGTGAACGAGGCCGACGTGCCGCAGGAAGCGTGGAAGCACGAGAAGGGGGACGTGTCGGTGCTGTCGCGCGAGATGGCGATCGCGGTCGGGGCGCGGGACCTCGGGTACTGCGTGGTGACGCTCGAGCCCGGCAAGACGTCGTGCCCCTATCACTTCCACCACTCGGAGGAGGAGCTGTTCGTCGTGCTCGAGGGGCGCGGCATGTTGCGGCAGGGCGACGAGTCCGGGGCCGAGGAGGAGGTCGAGGTGACCGCGGGCGACTTCATCGCCTTCCCGCCCGGGACGGGCATCGCGCACCGATTCCGGAACCACTCGGACGCGCCGCTGCGGTACCTCGCGGTCAGCAACCGGCTGCCCCACGACGTCTGCGAGTACCCGGACTCGGACAAGATCCTGGTGCGCGGGCCGCGGCGGCGGATGCTGCGGCGGACGCCGACGCTCGAATACTTCGACGGCGAGGCGTGAGGGGCGGGGGCGCCGGCCGGCCTCCTGGGGTCGGGAAGGCCGTCGTCGGGGCCCCCACTGTATGCATGAGGCCGCATATTCCGGTGGCGACGCGCCCCATGGGGAGTCTACCCGGCTTGTGGAACGGATAGGCCTCTCTAAGGTCGCGAGTGGCGTCGGGATCCTCCTCGGCGCCCTCCGCTCCTTTCGACCCACGACCCGCTCCCATGCGCCTCCACGGAATCCCGACAGCCCTGGGCACCCTCGCGGCCCTCGCGCTCGCCCAGGCCCCGACCTGGGCCCAGTGCCCCGCCGCCGACGCCGCCGAACCGAACGACGACTGCGCGTCCGCCACCGTCGTCACGCCCGGCCTCGTCCCGAACCTCTCGCTCGACGGCACGCTCGCCGGCGGCGGGTCGAACGACGACTACTTCGTCGTCAACGTCCCGGCCGACCAGCTGCTGATCGTGACCTGCCTGCACAGCGCGGCCGCCGGCAACATCGACGTCGGGCTGTACGACGCGGCCTCCGCGAGTTGCGGTACGGGCAGCGGGTACCTCGCGACGCACTTCGTGGTGCTGGACGACGAAGAGGTGTCCTGGCTGAACGACACCGGCGCCGCCGT
>JAUHYB010000597.1 GCA_030426745.1 bacterium | reverse complement strand
CCGGATCGATCAGCGGCACGTCGCCGAAGCCCGCCGGCGGCTGTTCGAGGAAGGCGAGGCTCTCCAGCGCCAGCTCGCGCGTCGGCTCGTCCGCGATCCACGTGCGCAGGATGCCGGCGTTCTTCGCGGTCGAGTGCGCGCCCAGCACGGGCTCGCGGTCGACGACCAGGACGGACCCGGCGCCGCGGCGCGCGAGCTCGTAGGCGGTCGCCGCGCCGGCGATCCCTCCGCCGACGATCAGGAAGTCGGGCGTCACGTGCTCGGGCGCGGCCATGCGGCCCGGAGTGTACGCGATCCGCACCTCGGCGGTCGCGGCGACCCGGGAAGCGCCCGGCGGTCGCCCGCTAGCCGCAGACGCGCGGGTCCGTCGCGGTCTGCAGGCGCTGCAGCGCGGCCTGGACCCGGCGGCGCACGGTCGTGGAGGAGTACCCCAACCGGCGCGCGATCGCGTTCCACGTCATGCCGGACTCGGTGCGCAGCTCGACGATCTCGCGCAGGTCGGCGGGCAGGCGGCGGACGGCGTCGCGCAGGATCTGCTGGTCCTCCGCGATGCCGGCGTGCACCTCGGGGCGGTCGGCGCCGCTGTCCGGCCAGCGGTAGTCCTCGTCGCTCACCGGCGCGCACTCGAGGTCCGGGCTGCGCTTCGCGCGGAAGTGGTGCTTGATGCGGTCGCGCAGCGCGTTGTCCAGGATCGTCCGCAGCCAGGCGTGGAACGAACCCTCGCCGCGGTACCGGAAGTCACCGATGTGGCGGAAGGCCGAGAGGAAGGCGGCCTGCACGACGTCCTCGGGGTCGAAGCGCGCGCGCAGGTGGCGCGGGATGCGGCCGACGCACTCCCGCAGCAGCGGGTCGCGGAAGCGGTGGAACAGCTCGTGCCATGCGAGCAACTCGCCGGCGCTCGCGCGGGCGACGAGTCGCTGTACCGAAGCGACGTTCAGGGAGTCGGCCAGGTGCATGGATGGGTGGTTCCAGGGCAGAGCGATGACCCGATTGTAGAGCGCGGCGCCGGACCGTGTCGAGCGATCCCGGCGGAGCTCACCCGTCGACGTCAGCGACGGTCGCCGTCCGCGCCCTCGCCCTCCCGCGGCGGGGCGTCGTGTCCCGCCGACGGCACGGGGGCGGGTTCGTCCGGTTCTCGAAGCGGACAACGCCACGACAGGCCGAGCCGCACCGGCCGCGGGCGGGCGTCCGTGCCCGTCCAGCGCGTGTCGGCGTCGGCCTCGACCTCGGCCGAGTAGAAGGCGGGTGGCGCGGCGAAGTCCGCCGCGAACCACGCGCGAGCGGCGTCCGCGGCGTCGTCGCCCGCCGCGCTGCCGTCGGCGTTCGTCCCGACCGGCCGTTCCGCCACGCGCCAGGTGAAGCGCCGCGTCTCGCGCGTCCACGCGTCGCCGCTCGTCAGCACGGACAGCCGCGCGCCGAAGGTCCCCTTGCGCATGCGGCGCGCGCCGTCGAGGTCCAGCATCACCGCGTGTCCCGGTCCCAGCACCGTGACGCGCGACGCCGCGAAGTCGTACGCGATCGCCGTGCGCGGCGCGATCCACCAGCCGGTGTCGACGCGGGAGTCGTCGAGCGCGCGTTGCAGGCGCTCCATCGTCCCGCCGAACGCGCGCGCGTCGATGTAGCCGGGCGGGCCGAGCCCGAGGCCGACGACCAGGCTGTGCGGGCCGCGGTCGCGCGGGTTGCGCGGGCGCGAGTCCTCGCGCGCGACGAGGTCCGCGCGGGGGATCGACGTGCCGCGCGAGAAGAAGGCCGACGCGCCGCCGCGCGCGATCACGTGAGTGCCGCGGCGCACGGCGTCGAAGACCGCGCCGGTGAAGCGCGTGCGTCGCCGGTCCTTCAGGAGCTGGTCGTACCACTGGAGGAAGGTGCCGCCGGAGAATTCCAGCGCCTCGGCCGCGGCCATGCGGTCGGCCAGCGCGCGGTCCTGCAGCCAGGCGTCGTCGGTCAGCGAGAGCGCGATCGCGCCCTCGGGCGCGCCGTCGCCGAGGTGCAGGCGCAGCGGCTCGC
>JAUHYB010000596.1 GCA_030426745.1 bacterium | reverse complement strand
GCGCTCGCCTCGCCCGTCCCGCCGATCGCCCGGGACGAGCTGAAGCGCCTGCGCGGGCTGTGCCTGGACCGGCTGAAGAACCCGACGCTCGAGGACCTGGTCGAGCGCGAGGTCAAGGCGAAGGACTAGCCGGACCTCTTCCGGCGCCCCGACTTGACGCGGCCCCGCGGGTCGCGGAATCTCCCTCCGATGCTGGTCGAGCTCTCCATCCAGGACGTCGCCCTGCTCGAGCGCGCGGAGCTCGAGTTCGGCCGGGGGCTGAACGTGATCACGGGCGAGACCGGCGCGGGCAAGAGCCTGTTGATCGGCGCGCTCGAGCTGCTGCTGGGGCGCAAGCCCAAGGGCAAGCTGGTCCGCCAGGGCGCGGACCGCGCGCGCGTCGAGGGGCGCTTCGCGTTCGCGCCGGGCGCGGCGCCGGACCGGCTGGTGCGCTGGCTGGCCGACCAGGAGCTCGACCTGGTCGACGAGGACGGCGAGCTGGAGCTCGTGCTGTCGCGCAGCCTGGGCGCCGACGGCCGCACGCGCGCGCACCTGAACCACCGGCCGGTGACGCGCGCGTTGTTGCGCGAGCTGGCGGGGATGCTGGTCGAGATCCACGGCCAGAACGACCACCAGCGGCTGTTCGACCCGGCCGAGCAGCTGCACCTGATCGACGCGTACGGCGAGCTGGACCCGCAGGTCGAGCGGTACCGGACGGCGCGCGCGCGCTGGATCGGCGCGCGGCGCGAGCTGGCGGACTGGGAGGCGAACGAGGCGGAGCGGCGCGACCGGCTGGACCTGCTGCGCTTCCAGGTCGGCGAGCTCGAGGACGCGAGCATCGACGCGCGCGAGGTGCTGTCGCTGCGACGCGAGCGCGACCTCTTGCGCCACGCGGAGGAGGTCGGCGGCGAGGTCGGCGGCCTGCTCGACGCGCTGGAGGAGGGCGACGCGCCGGCGCTCGACGCGCTGCGCCGCGGCGAGCGCGTGCTCGAGCGCTGGGAGGTGAAGCTGGGCGACCTGGCCGAGCCGACGAACGAGATGCGCGAGGCGACGGCGCACCTGGAGGCCGCGTGCGCGGGCTTGCGGTCGTTCCTGGACGAGCTCGACTACTCGCCCGGCCGGCTGGAGGAGGTCGAGGCGCGCCTCGCGGAGGTCGAGCGCCTGGAGCGCAAGTACCGCGCGGAGGCGGCCGAGCTGCAAGCGCTGTTGCCCCGCCTGCAGGACGAGCTGGCGGACCTCCTGGAGGCGTCCGGCGGGATGGAGAAGCTCGAGCGCGAGGAGCGGGCGGCGCGCGAGGCGCTCGACCGCGAGGCGTCGAAGCTGTCGAAGAAGCGGCGCGGGCTGCAGAAACGCCTCGTCGAGGAGGTGCAGGGGTCGCTCGCCGAGCTGGGCCTGGAGAAGGCGCGCGTGCGCCTGTCGTTCCAGCCGCGCGAGGCCGCGGCGGGGCGCGACGAGGACCGCTACGGCGAGTCCGGCACCGAGCGCGTCGAGTTCGAGTTCGCCGCGAACCCCGGCGAGGGCTTCGGTCCGCTGCGCCAGGTCGCGTCGGGCGGCGAGGCCGCGCGCATCATGCTCGCGCTGCGCGGCGCGCTCGCCGCGCGCCAGACGATCCCCGCGCTGGTGTTCGACGAGGTCGACGCCGGCGTCGGCGGGCGCGTCGGTCCGAAGGTCGGCAAGCACCTCTCCGCGCTCGGCGAGCACTACCAGATCCTGTGCGTCACGCACCTGCCCGCGGTCGCCGCCGCGGCGGACCGCCACCTGCGCGTGCGCAAGGACCAGACGGGCGACCGCACGCGCACGGCGGTCGACGTGCTGGACGGCGAGGAGCGCGCGCGCGAGGTCGCCGACATGATCTCGGGCGGCGCGTCGGAGTCGACGGCGCTGGCCGAGGCGCGGCGCCTGCTGGGGACGCGATGAGGAACGTCGCGCGCACGACGGTCTGCGCGGTCCTCGCGGCCGCGCTGTTCACCGCCTGTCCCGGGCCGACCGCGGACCGCGGCCACGGCTCGCGCGGCGTGCTGCTGATCGCG
>JAUHYB010000595.1 GCA_030426745.1 bacterium | reverse complement strand
TCCTGCGCTTCGAGGAGATCGCGCGGCTCGTGCGCGCCTTCGTCGGCATCGGCGTCGACAAGCTGCGGTTGACCGGCGGCGAGCCGCTGCTGCGCCGCGACCTGCCCGTGCTCGTGCGCGACCTGGCGGCGATCGAGGGCGTGCGCGACCTGGCGCTGACGACGAACGGCCTGCTGCTGGCGGAGCACGCGCGCGACCTATTCGACGCGGGCCTGCACCGCGTCTCGGTCAGCCTGGACAGCCTGCGCGCGAACCGCGTGCGCGAGCTGACGCGCCGCGACGGCCTGGCGGACACGCTGGCCGGCATCGACGCGCTGCAGGCGATCGTCGGTCCGAACGCCGGCACCAAGATCGACACGGTCGTGATGCGCGGTGTGAACGACGACGAGCTCGGCGACCTGCTCGACTACGGCCGCGAGGTCGGCGCCGAGGTGCGCTTCATCGAGTACATGGACGTCGGCGGCGCGTCGGAGTGGTCGATGGACCAGGTCGTGTCGCGGCGCGAGATCCTGGAGCGCGTCGCCGCGACGCACGGGCCCGCCGAAGCGGCCGCGGATCTCGACGACCCCGCGGCGCCGGCCGACCGCTACCGCCTCGCGGACGGCACGGTGTTCGGGATCATCTCGTCCACGACTCAGCCGTTCTGCGGCGCGTGCGACCGCAGCCGCCTGACCGCCGACGGCATGTGGTACCTGTGCCTCTACGCCCGCCGCGGGCGCGACCTGCGCGAGCTCCTGCGCGGCGGCGCCTCCGACGAGGAGCTGGCCGCCGTCGTGCGCGACGTCTGGACCGGTCGGTCGGACCGCGGAGCGGAGGAGCGGCTCGCGCTGGAGGAGCGCGCCACCCCGGCGGCCGGCGACGACGTGCACGTCCAGATGCACACGCGCGGCGGTTGAGGCCGGGAGAGCGCCCGCTCACCTTGACGTGCACGGGAGAGTTGGCACGATGCGCGGCGATCGCCCCCGGCTCGCCGAACCCGAGCCGGCCCCACCCCCGCGAGGAACCCGCCGTGCTGACCGTCGAAGCCGTCCAATCCATGATCCAGAAGGCCTTCCCCGAGGGGGAGGTCACCGTCCACGACATGACGGGCACGTCCGACCACTTCGAGGTCGAGGTCGTCTCGGAGCTGTTCGAGGGCAAGAGCCGCATCGACCAGCACAAGATGATCCACGCCGCCGTCGGGGATCACCTCGGCGGCGCGATCCACGCGCTGAAGATCAAGACCCGCACCCCCTGAACCCGGCCACGGAACTCGGAAACGGAGCACGGAACACCGCCATGTGGACTCCCGACAAGATCAAGGAAATCGTCGACAGCCATCAGATCGTCATCTTCGCCAAGGGCACCAAGATGATGCCGATGTGCGGCTTCTCGCAGCACGCGATCGCGCTGGTCGGTCGCCTCGGCAAGCCCTTCGAGGTCGTCAACATCTTCGACGACCCGAACATCCGCCCCGCGCTGATCGAGTTCAGCAAGTGGCCGACGACGCCGCAGGTCTTCGTCGGCGGCGAGCTGATCGGCGGCAGCGACATCGTCGAGGAGATGATGAACGACGGCGAGCTGCAGAAGAAGGTCGAGGCGGCCTTCGCCTGAGCCGTCGCGCGACGCCCGCACCGCGAGGGAGCCGCTCCGCCGTCCGGCGAGGCGGCTCTCTCTCTGTCGCGAGGCGTCGGGGGGCGCGCCGCGTCTCCGGACCTCCCGCTCTCGATCGATTCGCCGGGTCGACCCGCGGGTGAGGGCGACCCCGGACGGGCCGCCCGCCGTGTGAAGCCCCGGTGACGCCGCGGTCGGTCCCCGGATCGGGCACCGTCGACCCGGGGTCGGGAAGAAAGACGGAATGAGCGGGAACAGTCGTTCGGCCGTGACGTTTGTCGTCTGCCCGCCGACGCTCCCCCGGCCCCCGCGGCCCCAGCCTCCACGCTCTGCATGATCCCGCACCTCGCCGCTCGCACCGCGTCCGTCGTCCGCCGCTCCCTGCTCGCCCTCGCGCTGCTCGCGCCCGCCGCCCCGGCC
>JAUHYB010000111.1 GCA_030426745.1 bacterium | reverse complement strand
ACAGCGCGCGGCCGGTCTCGCGCATCACGCGCAGGACGCGCAACGCGCAGTACAGGCCGTCGCCGATGTAGTGGTGGTCGGACCCGAACACGATGTGGCCGGACTGCTCGCCGCCCAGGCGCAGGCGTTCGGCGCGCAGGCCCTCGACGACGCGGCGGTCGCCGACGCCGACGGTCAGCACGCCGACGCCGACCTCGCGCAGCGCGCGGTGCAGGCCGCGGTTGCTCATGACGGTCGCGACGATGCGCGGGTCGGCCAGCTCGCCCAGCTCCATCGCGCGGCGCGCGAGCAGCGTGAGGATGCCGTCGCCGTGCACGATCGCGCCGGTCTCGTCGACGAGGATGCAGCGGTCGCCGTCGCCGTCCAGCGCGATGCCGACGGAACAAGCGGCGTCGCGCACGACGTCCTGCAGCGCCTCGGGGTGCGTGGAGCCGACGCCCTCGTTGATGTTCGTGCCGTTCGGCGCGGATCCGATCGCGACCAGGTCGGCGCCCAGCTCGCGCAGGACGCGCGGCGCCAGCGCGCTGCCGCCGCCGTGGGCGCAGTCGACGGCGATGCGCAGGGGCGAGAGGTCCAGGTCCGCGCCGACGCCCGCCAGCAGCGCCGCGACGTAGTCGTCCGCGAGCTCGGCGTGCGCCCGCGCGGGCGGGCCGTCGGGGACGCCGTCGGGGTGCGCCAGCAGCTCGGCCTCGATCTCGTCCTCGAGCTCGTCGGACAGCTTGCCGCCCTGCGACGAGAAGACCTTGATGCCGTTGTCGGACGCGGGGTTGTGCGAGGCGCTGACCATCGCGCCGCAGACGAAGTCGCCGTGGCGCGTCGTCCAGGCCAGCGCGGGCGTCGTGACGAGGTCGACGGTCAACGCGCTGGTGCCCGCCGCCGCGAGGCCGCGCGACAGGGCGTCGATCAGCACGGGGCCGGACTCGCGCCCGTCGTGACCCAGCAGCGCGCGGCCGCTCGTGCCCGCCTCGGGGTGGCGCCCCAGCACGGTGCCGATCGCGCGGCCCAGCGCCTCGACGCGATCCGTCGCGAGCCAGCCGTCGCCGACCCTGCCGCGGATGCCGTCCGTCCCGAAGATGCGTTCGCTCATGGTGTCCTCCGGCGGCTCACTCGCCGACGTGCGTCAGCAGGATCTCGGCCTCGGTCTCGAGTTCCAGCAGGATCTTGGCCTCGGGGTCCAGGTTCTCCTCGCCGATGTAGGAGGCGAACTCCGACCACCAGTCGATGTGGTTCGGCGGCCAGACCCAGATCACGCGGACGGTCTTCGAACCGTTCACGTCGAGCTGCGACACGTCGACCATCGCGCGCAGGTGGCGCTCGACGAACTCGCGCACGGCGTTCGCGCGCTGGGCGAAGGCCGGCGTGCCCGGGTCTTCGCCGACGTTGAAGATGCCCTCGGTCAGGAACTTGAAGCTGGCGCGCTCGCTGACCGCCGGGATCGACCAGTCGTCCGGGTTCACCGGCGAGTTGGGGTCCAGCTTGACCTTGGCGATCTCGACCTCGATCGAGCCCAGGTCGCGGCGGTCGGGCACGATCGGGACGATCGCCTCGGGCGTGCGCGTGTCCTGCAGGCGCAGCGACTCGGCGACCAGCTCGTCGGCCAGGCTCAGGTAGAAGCGCTTCGCGTCGCGGTCCTTCGGGCCGATGACCTTGCGCTGGAACTTCAGCGGCATGGCGCCCGCGACCAGCGCGTCGAGCGCGTCCTGCGGGCCGACCAGCGTGATCTCGGAGGGGGAGAACACGACGCCCTCCCAGTCGACGCGGTAGCGCGCGTCGATCGAGGTGTCGTCGAGGTCCAGCGTGTCCGCGGTCAGCGTGAACGTCTGCTCGGCGTAGCGCTCGACCTTCAGCGTCGGCGCCTCGTCCTTCCAGCCCACGTCCAGGTCGACCTCCTCGCCGGTCTGCGAGTTCGTCCACGAGACCTTGTCGAGCGGGAACGGGCCGCTGCCGATCGTGTCCTCGGACAGCGACAGCACGCCCGACAGCGTGTTGTTCAGGCCGCTGAGTTCCGAGCGCGTCGCGCGCACGCGGACCTCCAGCGTCGAGTTCGGCGCCGGCGCCGCCAGGTGGTGCGCCGGCGTCGGCAGGACGACGCTCAGGCTGTTCGCCGTGCGGACGCCGTCGGTGCGCAGGCGCAGCGGGAAGTCCTTGTCCTCGAGGATGTCCTGGTGCACCAGGAACAGGATCGCGAACGCCAGGCCGGCCGCGGCCGCCTTGCGCAGGAGGTCGTGGGTGAACAGCGACTTCAGGCCGGCCAGGAAGCTGGGCGAACCGCCGTCCTCGCCGCGCTCCGCGTAGCCGAGGTAGTGGCGCAGCCGCTCCTCGATGCGCGCCGGCGCGATGTCGCGCTCCATGTGGCCGCGCTGGCAGATCGCGAGGTTGCCGGTCTCCTCCGACACGATCAGCGTGACGGCGTCGGTCTCCTCGGTCAGGCCCAGCGCCGCGCGGTGGCGCGTGCCGGTGGACTTGCTGATCTCGACGTTCTCGGTCAGCGGGAACAGGCAGGCGGCCGCCGACACGCGGTCGCCCTCGATCACGACGGCGCCGTCGTGCAGCGCGCTGCCGGGGTGGAACAGGTTCTCCAGCAAGAGGCGCCCGACCTCCGCGTCGACGCGCACCGCGTTCTGCGTGTACGCGTCCAGCGCCGTCTCGCGCTGGAAGGCGATCAGCGCGCCGTGGCGCCGCGCGGCCATCGCGACGGCGGCTTGCGCGACCTCGGAGACCGACTCCTTCTGGCCGCGCTGGAACATGCGCGTCAGCTGGTTGCGCTCGCCCAGCTGGATCATCGCGCGGCGCAGCTCCGGCTGGAACAGGATCGCCAGGATCACCGCCAGGAAGGGCGTGATGCCCTGGACGATGTACTGGAACTCCTCCAGCTGGAAGATGTCCGCCAGGCCCCACAGGCCGACGATCACGACGAGCCCCGCGATCACCAGCCCGTTCAGGATGCCGCTGCCCCGCGTCGTGCGCAGGAAGCGCAGGAACGCGTAGATCCCCGCGGTGAGGACGAGTCCCTGGATGGCGAAGGAGGCGCTCACGGTCGGACCGGCGGGTCGGTGGGTGCGGGAGTGGTGGGGTGGACGCCGCGCGCGATCGCGCGCGCGACCGCGGCGGCCTGGGACATCGCGGCGACGTCGTGCACGCGCAACCAGTCCGCGCCGCCCAGGACGCAGAAGGCGACCGCCGCGGCCGTCCCGCCGACGCGCTCGTCCGCGGGGACGTCGGCGCCGGTCGCGTGGGCGATGAACGACTTGCGCGAGACGCCCAAGCAGAGCGGGAGGCCGAGGGAGCGCAGCTCGACGAGGCGCCGCAGGAGTGCCAGGTTGTGGTGGACCGACTTGCCGAAGCCGATGCCCGGGTCGAGCACGATCTTAGAGGGCGCCATCCCCGCCTTCAAACACGCCGCGGCGCGCGCGCGCAGCTCCTCGGCGACCTCCGCGACCGGGTCCTCGTAGCGCGGGTCGTCCTGCATCGTGGCCGGCGTGCCGCGCATGTGCATCGCGACGTAGACGGCGTCGCGCTCGGCGACCAGGGGCAGCATGCGATCGTCGTGCAGCCCGGCGCTGACGTCGTTCACGACCGCGGCGCCGGCGTCCAGAGCGGCCTCGGCGACGGCCGCCTTGCGCGTGTCGATCGAGACCGTGAGGCCCGCCTCCGCGAGCGCGCGGACGACCGGGACGACGCGGTCCCGCTCCTCGTCGGCGGGGACCTCCGCGGCGCCCGGGCGCGTCGATTCGCCGCCCACGTCGATCCACGCGGCGCCCTCGTCGGCCATGCGGCGGCCCGCGGCGACGGCCTGGTCGATCCCGGCGTACTTGCCGCCGTCGGAGAAGCTGTCGGGCGTGACGTTCAGCACGCCCATCAGGCGCGGCGGGGGTGGGGGCGCGTCCAGCGCGGCGCGGACGTCCAGCAAGAGCTCGGCCGCCTCGTCGCCGAGCTGCGCGGCGGCCTCCAGGCTGGCGCGCGGCACCTGCAGCAGGACCTGGCGCGGCGACGGGCCGCCGGCGGTGACGAAGGGCGCGACGTGCGCGCCCGCGAGCGCCGCGATCGTGCGGTCGTCGGCCGCGACCCCGTCCGCGCGCAGCGCGAAGGCGTAGGTCTCCGGCTCCGTGGGAACGCGCGCGGGCCCGCGCGCCGGCAGAGCGCGCGGGCCCAGGCGCAGGGCGAGCGGACCGAGGAGCCTTCGGGGATCCGGGGTCTCGGCCGGCATCGACTAGGCCGGGCTCAGCCCGGGCTCGCCGGGCAGGCCGCCGGTCAGCTCGTCGCCGTCCGGCTTGGGTTCGGGCTTCTTCGCGACCGGCTCGGCCGGCGGTTGCGGCGTGTCCTCGCGCGGCGGGCGCAGGCCCTCGACGTCGGCGCCCGACAGGAGCGCCTTCATCTCGGCGGCGTCCAGCGTCTCGTAGCGCATCAGCGCGTCCGCCATCTTCAGGATCGCCTCGGAGTTGCCGCGGACGATCGTCAGCGCGCGGGCGTAGGCGTCCGAGAGGTAGGTCTTCACCTCCGCGTCGATCTCGCGCGCGGTCTCCTCGGAGTGCCACTTGCCCGACAGCAGCTCGGTGCCGAGGAAGTCGGATCCCTGGCGCTCGGCGTAGTTGATCGGGCCGATCTTGTCGCTCATGCCGAGCTCCGTGATCATCGTGCGCGCGAGCTCCGTCGCGCGACGGATGTCGTCGGACGCGCCGGCGGAGATGTCGCCGCAGAAGACCTCTTCCGCCGCGCGACCGCCGAAGAGCACCGCGAGCTGCGCCAGCAGGCGCTTCTTCTGCATGTGGTAGCTCTCCTTCTCGGGCACCATCATCGTCGCGCCGAGCGCGCGCCCGCGCGGGACGATCGTCACCTTGTGCGGGTCGTCGGTGTCCTCGAGCTCGAGCGCGACCACCGCGTGGCCGGACTCGTGGTAGGCGGTGATGCGGCGGTCCTCTTCCTGGAGCTTGGCCGACAGCTTCTTGCGGCCGTAGCGCACCTTGTCGCGCGCCTCCTCCAGGTGCTCCATGCTGACCTCGTCCTTCTTGTCGAGGACGGCCATGATCGCGGCTTCGTTCACCGTCGCCGCGAGGTCCGCGCCGGAGTAGCCGGGCGTCGAGCGCGCCAGCACGCCGAGGTCGATGTCGCCGGCGGCCTTCACCTTCTTCAGGTGCACGCCGATGATCTGCTCGCGCGCCTCGGCGTCGGGCAGGTCGATCGTGACCTCGCGGTCGAAGCGGCCGGGGCGCAGGAGCGCCGGGTCGAGCACGTCCGGGCGGTTCGTCGCCGCGATGACGATGATGCCCTCGTCCGTGCCGAAGCCGTCCATCTCGACCAGGATCGCGTTCAGCGTCTGCTCGCGCTCGTCGTGGCCGCCGCCCATGCCGCTGCCGCGACGGCGACCGACGGCGTCGATCTCGTCGAGGAAGATGATGCAGGGCGAGTTGTCGCGCGCCTGCTTGAACAGGTCGCGCACGCGCGACGCGCCGACGCCGACGAACATCTCGACGAAGTCGGATCCGGAGATCGAGTAGAAGGGGACCTCCGCCTCGCCGGCGATGGCCTTCGCCAGCAGCGTCTTGCCGCAGCCGGGCGAGCCGACCAGCAGGATGCCGCGCGGGATGCGCCCGCCGATGCGCGTGAAGCGCCCGGGGTTCTTCAGGAACTCGACGACCTCGCGCACCTCGGACTTGGCCTCGACGTTGCCGGCCACGTCCTCGAAGGTGACGTTCGTGTGGTTCTCCTTCGTGTAGAGCTGCGCGCGGCTGCGGCCGAAGCTCATCACGCCGCCGGCGCCGCCCTGCGAGCGCATCTGGCGCATGAAGATGAAGAAGAACACGAGGATCAGGACCCACGGGGCCCAGATCAGCAGCATCGAGCTCAGCAGGCCGCTCTCGAACTGCGCCTTCACGCCGTCGCCCAGGCTGTACTCGCGGCGCTCGATCTCGGCGCCGCTCGACGAAAGCATCGTGGTGAACGCGTTGTAGTCCTCGACCTCGCGGACGCGCAGCCACATCACGCCGGGCTCGCGCTCCAGCGGGTAGGGGACCGACGTCGGCGTGCGGCCCGCCAGGCCGTTCGTGTCGACCTTGACCAGCGTGCGCGTCGTCGACTTCCAGCGCTCGGTCGAGACGGGCTCGTCACCGGGCTGGTCGACCTTGCGCGTGGTCTTCGTCTCGGTGCCGCTGAGTTGCAGCACGAGCGTGGGCTTGTAGTCGCCCGCCTCGATGCCGCGCGCGAGGTCCGCGGCGTTGATCGTCTTGCTGCTGCGGATCGCGTTCTTGCGGCGGAGGATCTCCTCCTTGCCCTCCATGTCGCGGAAGGGCACCTCGAACGCGCGCTCGTCCTGCAGCGTGCCGCTGACCGCGCGCTCGCCGATCTCCACCTGGGCGACCTTGCCCTCGTAGAAGTTCCACCAGAACTCGTCCTGGGTCAGCGACTGGCGGCCGATGCGGTGGCCGTTGAAGGTGATCAGGACGGTGACGAGCACCAGCAGGAAGAGCAGGAACGACCCGAAGGAGCGGTTCTTCCGACCCTTGTCCTGCGTGGGCATCTTCTGTTCAGGCATCAGCTTCTCTATCGACGGTGCGCCCCGGCGGCCGGAGGGGTGGAGCGGGCGGCGCCCCATTGGAGCAACTGGGGCAGCGGCTGTCCTTTCCCGGCACAGGGAAAGCCCCTCGGCGAGGGGCTTCGCGGGGCCTACGCCGCTCGAGCGGCGGGATTCGAGTGGTGGGGGACGTCTTCGCGGAGCGGCGGGGGGGAGATGCGGCGCGGCCGCGGTCCTGGATCAGTGGCTGTGGCGCGCGAAGAGGTCCAGCACCAGGCCCTCGGCCAGGTACGAGAGCGAGCGGTCCCGGGACCGCTCCTCTCCGAACGCTTCGACCGTCGTGTAGCCCACCGTCTGCCCGGAAAACACCGTCTCGCCGATCGGCTCGTCGGTGCGGGCGTCGACGAGCCAGGCCTGCACGGAGATCGAGACGCCGGTCTCCAGGAGGTTGTTGTCCGCGCCGCGGATCCCCGCGAAACGGCGGTAGTCCATGATGCGCCCGCGGATCACGACGTCCGCCTGCGAGGGGGCCGTCAGGGGCGCCTCGACCGTGTCGCGCACGCTGCGCGAGACGTAGAGCTGCAGGTCGCGCTCGAGGTCGGGGACCTTCGAGTCGTTGGCGAAGAACTCGACGCCGACCGTCCGGTAGCCCTCGGGCGTGCGCAGGCCGGAGGAGTAGCCGCAGCCGGTCGCCGCGAGGGCGAGCAGCGCCGCCGCCGCGCCGCGCAGGACGCCGCGGCGGGCGGGCCGGGAGCCCGCGGTCGACCGCGGGGCGGGGTCGGGCCCTGCGAGGCGCGCGCTCATCGCGCCGCCACCCCGCCGCCGTGCTCCTCGAGGATGCGCGTCGCCTCGTCGATGCGGTCCTGGTCGCCGGCCGCGCGCGCCTCTTCCAGCGCCCGCGCCGCGTGGTGCCGCGCGCCCCAGTCGTTGTCGATCTTCGCGTAGAAGCGCGCGATGCCGAGGTCGCTCTCCGCCAGCCGCGCGCGGGCGTCCGCGAGGTCCGCGCGCACGAAGTCCTCGTACGGGTGGCCGGCGTGGTCGCGCAGCCACTCCTCGAGCTCGGCGCGCGCGCGCACGACGGCGCCGCGGTCGTACTCGGGGCTCGTCACCGCGCGCATGCGCAGGTGGGGGATCAGCGCCTTGCTCTCGGGCACCAGCGCGCTGTCCGGGTGCTCCAGGATCAGCTCCTCGTGGCGCTCGATCGCGAGGTCCCACTTCTGCATCTCCTCGTACATGTCCGCGAGGCGGCGGTAGGCCTCGTCGCCGCGCGGCCGCGCGGGGTAGTTCATGACGAAGTACTCGAGCGCCGCCATGCCCTCGTCGGAGTTGTCCGTGAAGAACAGGAAGCCGCCGGTGTCGTACGACAGGCGGATGCCGAGCTCCGCGAGCAGCGCCGCGGCCGTCGAGCGCTCGTGGTGCGTCGGGTACAGCTTGTCGACCTTGCGGATCGTCTTGTACGCGTCCTTGTAGTCGCCGCGGTCCACCTGCAGCTCCGCGGCGCGCATGCCGGCGCTGACCGCGATCTGGCGCGGCAGGTTCATGTCGAGCAGGTCGACCAGCGCGTCGGGGTCGCCGGCGTCGTGCGCCTCGGCGGCGATCAGGCGGTCGGCGGCGCGTTCGGTCAACGACTGCACGCGCTCGCGCTCGGTCGTCGACATGCCCTTCACCTTCTCCGTCGCGCGCATCCAGTTCAGCGCGTCCATCGGGCGGTCCTCGGTGAGCGCGAGCTCGGCCTCCTGGATCGCGCGCGGGATCTCGTCGGCGCCGACGGACACGGGGACGCCGCCGCGGTGGACGAGCGGCACGCTCTCGCACGAAGCGGTCAGCGCGGCGAGGACGAGGGCGAGGGGGAGCAGCGGAGGTCGCGTCATGGGGACGGCGCGGGGCCGTGGTCTCGGTCGGTGACCCGCGGTCGGTCACGTGGCGTCAGGAGGTCGCGCGGCGCGCGTTGCGGTTCGGCGCGGCGAGGAAGCGGCGGCTCGCCTTGAGCGACGAGTCGAGATGGTAGTCGAGGAAGCGCTCGGAGAGGTCGCGCAGCGCCAGGAGCCGTTCGGCGGACAGCGCGGGGTCGGGCGGGAGCGGGGATACGGATTCGGCGGCGTCGCGCACGGCGTCGCGCACGGTGTCGGCTCGCGCGCCGCGGCGCGCCCCGGACCGCCGCGGGCCCTCGCGGAGCGGCGCGGCGATCGCCTCGGCGTCGTCGAGCACGCGGACCGGCATCGTGCCGACCCGCCGCCCGCCGGCGCGCGCGTCCTCGGCGCAGGCGGCGCACAGCCGGCCGCCGGAGCCCGCCGAGAACCAGGCCCGCGCGCGGTCCTCCGCCGTCGGAGGCGCCTCGCGGTCGCACGCCGCGCAGCGCGCGAACGCCGGGGCGAGGCCGTGATTCTGCAAGAACGCCAGCTGGAAGACAACGAGCGCCGCGTCGGGCGCGCGGTCCGCTCCCGCCAGGCGGTCGAGGCCGGCGGAGAGCAGCTCGTAGAGCTCCGGGTCGGGTCGCCCGGGGCGCGAACCCACGTCGGCGAGCTCCAGCATCGCGGTGCCGGCGCGGTAGCGCGCGAGGTCCTCGCGCAGCGGCTTGCGGCGGCGCGCGACGTCGCCGCGCCGCAGCTCGGCCAGCTCGCGGCGCGGGCTCTGCGACCACTCCAGCTCGAGCTCGTCGAACAGGTCCAGCACGCCGAAGAACCGCGACTGCATGCGGTACGCGCCGCGCGCGAGGAGGTGCACACGCCCGTGCTCACGCGTCAGCACGTGGGCGACGAGCGAGGACTCGGAGTAGGCGAAGCGGCGGAGGACGAGGGCGCGGTCGGCGGGCACGGCGAGAGGATCGCCGGGCGGGCCGCCGGCTTCAACCCGCGCGTTGCGCGAGGTCCTGCGGGCCCTGCGTCGCGTCGGCGTCGGCCTCGACCGGGCGCGACACGCGGACGGTGATCACGCGGCGGTCGGAGGCCTCGCGGACCTCGAAGCTCGCGCCGCCCCAGTCGAAGCGCGCGCCGCGCTTGGGGAAGTGGCCGAGCTCCGACAGCACGAAGCCGGCGAGCGTCTCGAAGTCCGCCTCCTCGGGCAGCGTCAGGTGCAGCGCCTCGTTCACCTCCGACACGTGCAGGCCGCCGTCGAGGTCGGCGACGCCGGGCGCGACGTGGCGGATCTCGTCCGGCTCCTCGTGGTCGAAGCTCTCCTGGATCTCGCCGACGATCTCGCCGAGCACGTCACCCAGCGTGACGAGGCCCGCGGTGCCGCCGTACTCGTCGAGCACGATCGCCATCTTCTGGCGCTCGGCGCGGAACTCCTTGAGCAGCTCGGCCACCGGCTTCGTCTCGGGCACGAAGTA
>JAUHYB010000594.1 GCA_030426745.1 bacterium | reverse complement strand
CCCGCGCTGCTCCTCGAGGACGCGTACGCGCGCCGCGTCGAAGCGCACTTCCGCGCCGAAGACTACGACGGCGCGAAGGCGGCCGCCGCCGCCTACTTCGAACGTTACCCGGACGGGCGCCGTGAAGAGCTCGTCCGCCGCTGGTCCAAGTCACCTTGATCCCCGCCGCCCCCCTCGTCTCGCCGCTGCTGTTCGCGGCCCACGTCACGTGGAGCGCGCCCGCATGCCCGCAGGCGGCGGGCGACGAGCTCGAACAGCTCCTCGCGCTCGAGCTGAGGTCCGCACCGTCCACCGTCCGCGTGGTGCTCGAGCTGGACGCGTGCGACGCAGACGCCGAGGTGGTCGCGCTGATCGACTACGGTCCGGACGATCGGCCCGATCGCATCGCGCTCGACCTCCAGGCCATCGCGGCCGATGCCCGGATGCGCGCGGCCGCCCTCGCCATCTCGGAGTCGGTACGCGCCCGTCTGAAAGGGCCGCCGCCCGGTCCGAAGGTGGCCGTCGAAGCATCCCCGCCCGCCCCGGCGGAAACGCCGTTGGACGTCGGCGTGCGGGCGTTCGGGGTCGGACGTCGGCTGGCGTCGAGCGAGACCTGGGCCCTCGGCGTCGCGCTGGGTGGGGACGTCGCGCCGACCCCGTGGCTGACCACCACGGTCGACCTCGGTTGGCAACGCGCACGACGTTTTGTGCCCCTCGGAGACATTCGACTCGACGTCGCCCACGCGCTGCTTTCGTTTCAGTATACCTACCGAAGCGATGCGCTCCGCCTCGGGCTCGGACCGGCTGCGGACGTCGGGCTCGCGATCGCGAACGGGTCGTCGTCGCGGACCACCGTCGGCACGGCGAGCGACCGCGGCATCTTCGTGCGCGCCGGGGTCCGCGCCGAGGTCGAGTACAGCTTCGCGCGTACGCTGCGCGCGTTTGCTTCCGTGCAGGCCGACACGTCGCTGCGCGGCTTCGTCGCAAACGTCGACGGGTCCCCGTCGCTCGGCGTCAGCGGCCTCGGAGCCCTCTTGGGCCTGGGGCTCGGTTACGGCCTTTGACCGAGTTTCGTAACATCATCGCCCCGTGGACCTGGAGCGCAAACGAAACGCCGTGATCTTCGGTCCGATGGGCCCCGGCCTGTTGCGGCGCCCCGACACCCGCGTCACCGAGCGACCCGGCTGGTACCAGCTCGTCACCCCCTCCGCGCCCAACGGGGTGCTGAACGAGATCGCGTACTCGCAGGTCGAGGACGCGGAGCGTTGCATCGACGACGCGCTCGCGACGTACGGCGCGCACGGCCTCACGTTCAAGTGGCGCGTCGGCCCGTGGACGCGGCCGGAGGACCTCGCGGCGCGGCTCCAGCGGCGCGGGTTCGAAGCGTTCGAGATGCGCGGGATGGTGGCGTCGACGTCGCACCGGATCGAGGTGCCCGGGGACGTCGAGATCGTCACGGTGGACCGTGAGTGCCTCGACGAGTACGTCCGCGTCTTCGCCGCCGGGTGGGGACTCCCGCGCGACCAAGAGGCACCGCTCGTCGCCGACCACCTCACGGCCCTGAACGCCGAAGACCGCGTCGGACACTTCTTCGCGGCGCGCATCGACGGCGCGATCGTGGCGACGACCGCGCTCGTCGTTCGCGACGGCTTCGGCTACCTGATGGGCGCGCAGGTCCTCGACGCATTCCGCGGCCGCGGCGTGTACCGCGCGCTCATCGCGGCCCGCCTCCGGTTCCTCGTGGAGCGCGGGCTGACGATGGCGGCGACGCAGGCTCGGGAAGCGACGTCCGCGCCGATGCTCGAGCACCTCGGCTTCGAGACGGTGCTCCGTTCGAAGGTCTTCGTCATCGACGCCTCCTGAGCGTCCGAAATGCGAGGCCCGCCGCACAGACCTGACGTCACCGCGGACGAAGCCGGTAGGCGTGCGACAGAGCGTCGGTTCTGCCGCATGATCACGACGTGCTCCGCCCCGTAGCGATCGCGTTCCTCTCGACGTTCGTCGCCGCGCCGGCGTTCGCGCAGATCACGGTGACGCGCGC
>JAUHYB010000110.1 GCA_030426745.1 bacterium | reverse complement strand
ACCAGCGCTGGCTGTTCGTGCAGCTCGCGACCGAGGGCCTGATCGACGCGCTGCTGGCGTCCGGCGAGATCGCCGAGGCGAACCGCTACGCGCTGCACTTCCACAACACGCTGAAGCGCGAGGGCTTCCAGATCGAGTCCGGCTTCGGCTACGAGGCCTACCTCGCGGTCGCGCGCTGCCTGCTCGACTCGGGCGGCTGGGTCGGCGGCAACTGGACCGGCGGCGAGGCCGCGTGGTTCGCCGACGAGGACGCGATCAAGGACGCGGGCGTCAGCAAGCGCAATCGCTACACCGTCGCCGACCGCGCGCTCGCCATCGCGCAGCAGATCAACCGCGAGAACAAGGGCAGCCGGATGCAGGTCCGCGCCCAGCGCCTGATCGGCAAGATCATCGAGCGCCCCGGCGTGCAGGTCGACCCGAACGTCCTCTACGAGGCGGCGGAAGGCGTCTACAACGAGGGCGAGTACGAGAAGTCGATCTACGCCTTCAAGCGCCTCCTGCGCGTGCTCGACGAAGAGGACGCCGCGCTGCGCGCGGAGTTCATGCCGAAGACGCTCTACCGCATCGGCCGCGCCTACGTGCGCCTCGACCGCGACCTGGAAGCGGCGATGGCCTTCCGCGAGGGCTGCACGACCTGGCAGGGCGACCCCGAGTACGACTCCCCCAACGCGCGCGGCTACTTCACGCTGATGAAGACGCTGAAGCCGGGGTCGGGCGACTCGCAGGAGTTCGCCGCGCTCTACACCGAGGCGGAGAACCTGGCCGAGCGCTTCGCCAGCCAGACCGACCAGGACGAGATCAAGTGGAACAAGGCCGAGAAGCTCCGTCGCGACAAGGACTACGACGAGGCGATCACCAAGTACGGCGAGATCTCGCAGGCCTCGAACTACTACGAGCGCGCGATGGTCGCGATCGCGGTCTGCACCTACCGCAAGGGTGACCACGCCGCCGGCGAGGAGCTCTTCCGCAAGTACCTCGAGGACTACCTCGGCGACCCGGTCGCCAGCGCCATCGGCGACAGCGAGATCAAGGCCGCGCAGCGCACCGTCGCGCGCGCCAGCGCCGAGTTCTACTACGCCCTGGCCGCGTTCGACCCCACGAACGACGCGCTGAAGGAGTTCGAGCAGGGCAAGCGCACGACGCCCCCCACCGCCGACGAGTGGGAAGAGGTCGTGACGCGCGTCGGTGACTACCCCACCGAGTTCAAGGACCAGACGTCGACGGCGCCGTGGATGATGTACATGTACCTCACCGCGAAGCTGCAGCTGTCGGAGCTCGCCGACGCGCGCGAGATGTACGACCGCATGCTGGAGCGCTTCGAGTCCAGCAAGTTCACGGCGACGGCGTCGATCGACATCTACAAGCGCCTCGGAGACCTGCAGGAGCAGACCGAGGACCAGGCGCGCCGCATGGAGCTCGAGCGCGAGATGGCGGGCCTGCTGAAGGCCGGCAACGCCGCGTCGGCGCCCGACTACAACAAGCTGCGCGGCGAGTCGCGCCACTGGGAGACGCTCGGCGAGTGGGCCGAGGCGGAGCGCGTGCTGCGCAAGCTGCAGAGCTCCTTCGGCGACGGCGAGCGCGCCGCGGACGTCGAGAAGTTCGTGCTGCCCGACCTCGCGAACGCGCTGATCGAGCAGCAGAAGGTCGCCGAGGCGCACACGATCCTCGTCGCGCTGATGTCCGACGACGCCGCGAACAAGCCGACGCGCCGCACGCTGATGAACTACATCCGTTCGGTGTCCGGCTGGGTCGAGGGCGACAGCAAGCCCTTCACCGTCGTGCCCGGCGTCGGCAGCTCCGACGAGGACTTCGACAAGGTCACCACGCTGCTGCTCAAGCTGCTGAACGCCGAGTCGGACAAGTACTCGTGCTCGGCCTACGCGCTGCGCTTCCAGGAAGCGTGGGCCTACTACGCCTGGGCGACGGCCGAGGGCGGCCCGAAGAACAGCGACAAGCTGTCGACGTCCAAGAACCGGCTCCTGCCCCTGACGCAGCTCGCCGAGATCGGCGAGGACTTCCACGGCGTCGAGGACCGCTGCGGGGAGGACGACGAGCTGTCGGCCGACTACGGCGGCGGCGTCCTGCAGGGCCGCTTCCAGTGGCTGTGGTCGATGGTCCGCTCCGCTTCCTGACGCCGCCCCCGGAGCGCGCCGCACGCCGGCGAGAGCGCCGATCCGGCGCACCTCGCCCGGCGCGCCAGCTTTCGGTTGTCCACTCCGCCCCCCCGGCTAGAATGTTCGCCCCCCGCCCCATGCAGTCCCATCGCCCCTCTTCGTCCCGCGCGCCGCGCGCCCGCGCCCGTCGTGTCGCTCCGGTCCTGGCCCTCGGCCTGGGCGCCGCCGTCGCCGCGCCGCTCCTCGCGAGCTCCGTCGCCGCCGCGGTCTCCGCTCCGGCGCCGGCCGTGGTCGCCCGCTCCGCGGAAGCCCAGGGCCGCCCGGACCAGGTCTACGTCTGGAACGAGCGCACGAGCGACGTGAAGGTCGTGTCCGGCACCATCGTGGCGGACGGCCTGGACAAGGTGACGGTGTCGCGCGGCGGCAGCGAGACCAAGCTCGACGCCGCGCTCGTGCGCGAGGTCGTCTGGGGCGCCAGCTCGATGGCCTTCCAGGAAGCGGTCACCTACTTCGACCGCGGCGACTGGGAGAACGCGGCCGCCAAGTACCTGGTCGCCGCCGGCGAGGACGAGCGCGAGGTCATCCAGGCCGCCGCGCGCCTCGGCGCCGCGCGCGCGTTCATGAACTGGGGCGCGACGGACGCCGGCCACTACGCCGAGGCCGCGCAGCAGTTCGACACCTTCCTCTCCGACTACTCGACCAACCGCCAGGTGCCCCGCGCCCGCGCGCTGCAGGCGCGCAACGCGTGGCTCGGCGGCGACGCGGCGAAGGCCGGCGGGCTGTTCCGCGGCCTGTTCGAGGAGGGCGCTTCGGCCTCCCCCACGCCCGGCTACGACCTGGGCCTGTGCCTCGACGCCGGCCTGCAGGCCGCGCGCGCGATGCTCGCCGCCGACGACACGCTCGCCGCGCGCGAGATCTACGGCGTGCTCGCGAACCGCGCGCGCACCGCGGCCGCTTCCGCCGAGGAAGGCTCCGCCGACCGCGCGCACTTCTCGCGCCTCGAGACGGAAGCGCTGCTCGGCAGCGGCTTCGTCGACGTCGCCTCCGGCCAGTACGACCAGGCGATCACCTTCTTCAACGGCCAGCTCTCGACCGCCAAGACCAGCGGCAACAGCACCGCGCTGTACGGCGCGACCTACGGCATGGCGCTCGCGCTGCACGGCAAGGGCGAGATCCGCAAGGCGCAGCTGCAGTTCGCGACGGTGTCGGCGCTCGACTACACCGACGAGGACCGCTCCGCCGCCGCGAAGCTGGGCCTGGCGCGCTGCTACCGCGAGCTGGGCGACTCCGACGGCATGGTCGCCGCCAAGGCGCTCCTGACCGAGATCATCGAACAGTTCGGCACGACGCCGAGCGCTCGCGCCGCGCGCGAGCTGCTCAGCGAGTAGCGCCGGACACCCGCTCCCCACGGCGCCGGCGCGGCACGCCGCTCCGCCGCCTCACAATCCAACCAGCGTTCGCGCTGGCTGCTCTTCGGCTTCCCCCCCGGAGCCGTTCCATCGTCATCCACCGGTCCCGGCCCTCGACCACGCACGCGCGGCGCGAGGCTCGCGACCCACAGTCCTCTACGGATCCCCATCCCCTCACCCAGTCGTGACTCCAAAGGAGTTCCCCGGGCCATGAACATCCAAACGCTTCGCAGCCGCACGGCTTCCCTCGCCCTGCGCGTCGCCCCCGCCGCTGCGGCGGTCTTCGCCACCGCCTCCCTCGCGCTCGCCCAGGACGGCGAGGCCGCTTCCACGACCACGACGGAGAGCAGCGGCAGCGTGTTCGACGTGTTCCGCGACGCGGGCGCGATCGGCATGCTGATCGTCGTTCTGTCGATCGTCGCCCTGGCGGTGATCATCGAGAACTTCGTCTCGCTGAAGCGCGACAAGCTCGCCCCCGCCGACCTGATCGACGAGGTCCAGGCGCTGTTCGACGAAGAGCAGTACCAGGAGGCGATGGAGCTCTGCGAGAACGAGCCGACCTTCTTCACCCGCGTCGCCGGCGCCGGCATCGCGAAGATCGGCCACTCCTTCGAGGTCATCGAGCAGGCGATCGCGGAGATGGGCGACGAGGAGTCGATCCGCCTCCACCAGAAGATCGGCTGGCTGTCGCTGATCGCGAACGTGGCGCCCATGATGGGTCTGCTCGGCACCGTGGGCGGCATGATCGAGGCGTTCAACACGATCGCCGAGTCGGGCGGCCAGGCGAACCCCGCCGAACTGGCCTCCGGTATCTCCAAGGCGCTCCTGACGACCATGTTCGGTCTGGTCGTCGCGATCCCGACCACGGCGTCCTTCGCGTTCCTGCGGAACCGCCTGGTCAAGTCGGTCATCGAGATCGGCGCGATCGTCGAGGACCTCTTCGAGCGCTTCCGCCCCGAGCACACGGGCCGCTAGGCCTCGCTCGAGGAATCGCCGCCCCGGAGCGGAACCCCCTCACCGCTCCGGGGTAGCCCCTGACAGGCCGCCCCGCCCGCGCGACCGCGCGCCCCTCCCCGCACGACCTCCCTGGATCAGGGAGAATCGGAGGAACCGATGAACCTGAGCAAGCACGACCCCGAGACCGACATGGAGATGGACATGACGCCGATGATCGACGTCGTGTTCCTGCTCATCATCTTCTTCATGGTCATCACCGACATGACGCAGCAGGACCTCGAGGACCTGCAGCTGCCGATGGCGGTCTACGCGACGGAGGACCGGCCGCAGCCCGGCGAGTACCGCCCCGTCGTGAACATCGACATCAACGGTGTGATCAAGATCAAGCGCCAGAAGTACTACGACCCCGAGTCGCCGGACGACTACAAGCTGCTGCGGGAGCACCTGTCCGACGTCGCGAAGAACATGAAGCGCGACGAGGACAACCCGACGCTGCCCGGTGACTCGCTGCTCGTGCGCGCCGAC
Source organism: bacterium (assembly GCA_030426745.1). Lineage (GTDB taxonomy): Bacteria > Planctomycetota > UBA1135 > UBA1135 > JACKHV01. Next base: position 4,881 of record JAUHYB010000110.1, on the reverse strand, counting down.
GAGAGCACGGCGTTCAAGCACGTCCAGAAGGTCATGGAGCAGTGCGGCTACCAGGACGTGAAGATCTGGAAGCTGCAGCTCGCCGTGAAGGTCCCCGAGAAGAACGACGAGTAGTCGGTCCACGGAACGGAAGAACCGCCATGTCGCAACTCAAAGAGATCGCTTCGCAAGAGAGCAAGATGGAGATGACGCCGATGATCGACGTCACCTTCCTGCTGCTGATCTTCTTCATGTGCACCCTCAAGTTCAAAACGCTCGAGGGCAAGCTCGCCGCCTACCTGCCGCAGGACGTCGGCGTGAACACCTCGGACGCCGAGCCGATCGAGAAGGTCGAGATCATGATGCGCGTCATCGACGAGGGCACGAAGTGGATGCCGTCGGGCGTGAACCAGGTGCCGTGGGACGGTGAGTTCCGCCGCTACGTCTACGGGGACGACCGCCGCGTGCAGTACTCGGTCGGCCCGATGAAGACCTTCGACCTGGCCGAGCTGCAGAAGCGCATCGAGACGATGATCGACGTCCCCGGCCAGGAGAAGAAGCGCCCGGCCACGATCGACCCGCGCAAGGGCATCGTCTACGCCGACGTCGCGAAGGTGCTCGACGCCGTGCTCGACGCCGGCTACGAGGAAGTCACTTTCGTCGGCTCCTACGAGAAGCAGTAGCCGACGCGCGAGACCAGGGGGCCGCGGGCGACGCGGCCGAGCGAACGGGAAGCGGCCCGCCGGAGCGATCCGGCGGGCCGCTTTCGCGTGGAATTCCGCGGTATCCGCCCGCGGCGGACGGGGTAGACCGCTCCGAACGCGCTCCCCTCGCGCGTTCGTTCCCCCATCCTCGCTCTCTCCCATCCCGCTCCTTCGCCGGCGCTCGCCCATCCCCGGGCGCGCCGGCACCCCACCCCTCCGGAGGACTGCATGCGCTTCGTCCCGCGCCGCCGCCTCGAGGATGCGAAGCTCGAGATGACGCCGATGATCGACGTCACCTTCCTGCTGCTCATCTTCTTCATGTGCACCCTGAAGTTCAAAACGCTCGAGGGTGCCCTCTCCGCGTACCTGCCCGACGACGCCGGGCCCGCGAGCGTGCAGGCCGAACCGGTCGAGCGCATCGACGTCGTCGTCGAGGTCGTCGAACCCGGCACGCGCGTCGCGCCGAACGGCGGCCCGTGGACGCCCGGCATGGCGCGGTACCGCTACGGCGCCGACCGCGTCCTGCGCTACCGCGTCGGACCGAGCGCGTGCTCCGACCTGGACGAGGTGCGCGCCGCGTTGACCCGCGTCGCCGCCCTCGACCCGGCGCCGCGCATCGTGCTCGAGCCGCGCGACGGGGTCGTCCACGCCGAGGCCGTCGTGATGCTCGAGGCGCTCACTGCCGCGGGCTTCGACGAGGTGACGATCCACGGCGCGGACTGATCCGCGACCTTCCGGAGCATCGCACCCGCGCCGGGGCGAGCCTTCGGAGACGAGTCGCGCGGCGCGCCTTCGACCGGCGCGTCGGGGCCCGCCGCGGACCCCCGCGCGCCCGCCCTCGGACGCGCTCCGAAGCGACCCGTTCGACGCACCTAAGTCCTTGTCCGAGCGCGGTTTGTTTTGCAGATCCGCCTTTGACCGTCCACCGGACCCCCTGCTATCTTCTCCCCCCACGTCCACCGGAGCGCGCGTCGTTCCGGACGTCCCCTCGAAGACGATCCCGCGCGGATCGTCGGCTTGCGGAACGCGGCGGCGACACCCCTCCCGACACGTCTTCCCGACACGCCCCGCGGCCGAGCCGCGACCGGCGCGTCGCACCGACCGACTCGGATCGTCGCTGCCTCGCTCCTGTCCCACCCCTGCTCTGTCCGTCGTCAGTGATCCGTCCGCAGTAGTCACTTCGCGGTGACCGCCGTCCGCGACGGCGACCCCGCGCGCGCTCCGGCGCGCCGTGCACCGACCGCGCTCCCACGGCGCGCTCTCCGCACGAACGACCGCTGCGGTTCGCTCTCGACTGCCACCCCCATCCCCAGTCAACGAACGAGAGATCCCGAATGAGGAACTCCGGCTTCATCTTCACCGCGCGTGCCCTCCCCGCCTGGGCCGTCCTCTTCGCCGCTTGCTCGACGGCCCCCTCCTCGCACAACGCGTGGGAGCCGGAACCGCTCGAGCCCAAGCCGGTGGTCGAACCGGCCGCCGAGCCGACGGCGGCCAGCCAGGACGTCGACCTGCGCGAGGAGCGCGAGCAGCTCACGCTGCGCGAGCAACGCAGGCAGTTCCTCGTCGAGGAGCACATCGCCAAGGCCAAGGACTTCCGCGGCCGCCTGCGCCTCGACGACGCGCGCAACGAACTCCTCGCCGCGCGTCAACTCGACGGCGACAACGTCGAGGTGAAGCGCCTCCTGTCGGAGGTCGAAGCGCTGCTGGGCATGCCCGGCACCGAGGTCGGCACCGTGACCGACATGCTCGGTGACGAGTACGCGCTGAAGACGCAGCAGCTGCGCGAGGACGCCGCCGAGAACCTGCGCAAGGGCAAGCTGGAGCTCGCGCGCGGCAACTACGACGCCGCGATCGCCGAGTTCACGATCTGCCTGAACCGCATGCGCTGGGCGCCCTACTCGGTCGACTGGCAGGGCATCGACGAGGAAGCGGACATGCTCCTCGAGCGCGCCAAGGCCGACCGCGAGGCCGCCGCCGAGGCCGAGCGCCTCGCCGCGCAGCGCCGCGCCTTCGACGAGCTGCAGGCGCAGCGTCAGGCCGAGGAGATGCGCGACCAGGTCCTGGTGGCGAACGTCCTCGACCAGGCGATCGAGGCCTTCAACGCCGGCAAGTACGACCGCGCGATGGAGCTCGCCGAGCAGGCGCTCCGCAAGGACCCGAACAACCAGAAGGCGGCCGACCTGCGCGACAACGCGTTCAAGGCGGGCCGCGAGAAGGTCTCGCGCGAGTACGTCGCGCGGAAGGCCGAGCAGTACAAGAAGTGGCAGGAGCAACTCCACGAGCTCCGCATCCCGTGGACGGACGTGGTCACCATGCCCGACCAGGACCAGTGGCGCGAGATCACCGAGATGCGCAAGCATCGTCGCGGCCTCGACCTGTCCACGATGATCCCCGAGTCCGAGCGCCAGCTGCGCCAGAAGCTCAAGGACACGACCGTGCGCATGCAGCCGGTCGAGGACGAGGAGAGCCTGCGCCTGGTGATGGACTACATCCGCGTCATCACCGGCCTGCCGATCGTCGTCGATCCGGCGGCGGAGAACGCGGTGCTCGACGAGGGCATCCTGTTCACCTTCAACTTCGAGAACGCGCTGTCGGTCGAGCAGGTGCTGAACCTGATCACGGACCGCGCCGGCGAAGAGGTCACCTGGACGATCCGCCACGACGCGGTGCTCGTCACGACGCGCGAGAAGGCGCGCGGCGAGCCGATCGTCTACCACCACGACGTGCAGGACCTGATCTTCGGCCTGACCGACTTCATGGGCCCGCGCATCGACCGCATCCGCCTGCTCGACGAGCTCGAGGACGAGGACGGCGGCGGCCCCTTCGGCGGCATCGGTGAGCGTCCGCAGCTGATCAACCCCGACGACCTGGCGACGATGATCCAGGAGAACGTCGCGGTCGGCACCTGGGAGGACGGCCCGACGATCGAGAGCTACGAGGGTCACATCATCATCGTGCACACCCCCGAGGTGCAGCAGCAGGTGAAGGACTTCCTCGAGGACCTGCGCCGCTTCTCGTCGTCGCTCGTGACGATCGAGTCGAAGTTCATGGCGGTCGGCGACAACTGGCTGCAGGAGATCGGCGTCGACTTCCGCGGCCTCGAGTCGAACCCGCTGACGGACGTCACGAACGGCCTCGAGGACATGGCCTCGCGCGGCCTGGACAACAACGGCACGGGCGCCGACGGCTCGAACGCGGCCGGTTCGCCCTCCTCCGGCGTCTTCTACGACGACGGCGAGGACGGTGATTTCCGCGGCCGGACCGAGAACTTCTTCGGCTCCGCGCTGGGCAGCAGCCTGACGAACGTCGGCGGCCTGACGTCGCAGATCACCTACCTCGACGACCTGAACCTGCAGATGATCCTGCGGGCCGTCGAGAAGAGCCAGCAGTTCGAGCTGATCAACGACCAGGTGCTCAGCGTGCACAACACGCAGCGCGCCTACGTCACGGTCATCAACCAGCAGGCCTACATCCAGGACTTCGACGTCGAGGTCGCCCAGTTCCAGGCGGTCGCCGACCCGCAGGTGAACGTGCTGACCGAGGGCGTCGTGCTCGACGTCCGCCCGACGATCCACCAGAACCGCAAGTACCTCACGCTCGAGGTGCAGCCGACGGTGGCGAAGGTCGTGACGATCCGCGAGTACTCCTCGACGCTGGGCGGCAACACCTCGCCGGTCACCTTCGAGCTCCCCGAGCTCGAGGTGCAGAGCGTGTTCACCACCGCGGTGATCCCGGACGGCGGCTCGATCCTCCTCGGCGGTCTCTCGAACATCCGCAACATCGAGCGCCGCGCCGAGGTGCCGTGGGTCGCGAACATCCCCGTCGTCGGCTTCTTCTTCAAGCAAGAAGGCTACAACGACGAGAAGGAGTCGCTGATGATCCTGATCCGCGCGTCGATCACCGACATCCGCGAAGAGGTGAAGCGACTGGAAGGCGACTTCTAGTCCCCCACCGACCCCGAACCGCAGGAGGCCGCCCGGCGACGGGCGGCCTTCTTCGTGTCCGTCGCGAGCCGCGACGGAGGTGGCCGAAGGTACCGTGCCGTCTGTGAGAAGGCCCCCCAGGTCAAGGGGACGTTGAGTTCTTGAGCTGTCCCGGGCCAGTCATGGCCCGTCCCAACGGCCTCCCAGTGGCCGGCCTCGCTACCCGCACGCGTCTGTCCGCACTCTGGGCCGCGGCGTTGCGCCTTGGTCGCCCG
>JAUHYB010000593.1 GCA_030426745.1 bacterium | reverse complement strand
CCTGGTGCAACGCCATGCGCGGCCGCGCGGCCGGGAACAGCGTGTCCGTGATGCCCGTCCCCGCCGACACGACCAGGAACCCGAGGAACACGAACCACCGCAACGCGGAGCTCGTCCGCGCGTCGGGTTCCGCGGGCAGGGCGATCAGGCCCTCGCGGTCGGCGCCGGTCTCAGAACTGGAAGTAGAGGAAGGGGACATGGTCCTCGTGGTGCAGGTGGAGCAGGGCCCACAGGAAGAACAGTTGCAGCGGGATCACCCACGCGAGGCGCGCGCGCTGGATCAGCACTTGCGTCGTCGGGAAGGCGTACACGACGACCGCGCCGATCCCCATCACGACCAGGTGGATCGGACGCAGCGTCAAGCCGTCGAGGCCCGCGGCGTCGAAGAAGCCGAACATCGTCGCGACCATCTCGCCGGCGTGCGGCAGGTCCTGCGAGCGGAAGCACGCCAGGCCCAGCGTGTGCAGCGCCAGCGTCAGCGCGATCTGCACGGGGACGGGCGCGGCGGCGTACAGCGCGCGCTTGCCGACCAGGCGCTCGCTGACCAGCAACAGGCCGTGCCACGCGCCCCACACGACGTAGGTCCACGCCGCCCCGTGCCACAGGCCGCCGATGACCATCGTCAGCCACAGGTTGAAGTAGGTGCGCCCGACGCCCTTCTTGTTGCCGCCCAGCGGGAAGTACAGGTAGTCGCGCAGGAAGGCGGACAGCGAGATGTGCCAGCGGCGCCAGAACTCGGTGATGCTGCGCGAGATCAGCGGCCGGTCGAAGTTGACCGGCAGGCGGAAGCCGATCATCAGGCCCAGACCGATCGCCATGTCCGAGTAGCCGGAGAAGTCGAAGTAGACCTGGAAGGTGAACGCGAGGCTGCCCAGCCACGCCTCCGCGGGCCCGAGCGCGCGCCCGTCGAACGCCTGCTCGACCAGCCCGCCCATCACGTCGGCCAGGAGCACCTTCTTCGCCAAGCCCGCTTGGAAGCACAACACGCCGCGGTAGAAGCGGTCGAAGGTGTGCTCCCGCTCGTGCAGCTGGTCGGCGATCGTGTTGTAGCGCACGATCGGACCCGCCACGAGCTGCGGGAACATCGCGACGTAACACATGAAGTCCTGGAAGGACCGCACCGGCCGCGCGGCGCCGTTGTACACGTCGATCGTGTAGCTCAGCGTCTGGAAGGTGTAGAACGAGATGCCGACGGGCAGCACGACGCGCGCCACGTCCATCGGCACCCAGCCGTACGGCTCCAGGATGTAGTTCAGCGTGTCGACGCCGAAGTTGAAGTACTTGAAGTACCCCAGCAGCCCGAGGTTCACGACCAGGGACAGGAGCAACCACCCCTTCCCTCGGGCGCCCCGCTCGCGCCCCGCCGTGATGCGCTGTCCGCAGGTGTAGTCGACCGCCGTCGAGATCCACATCAGGATCACGAAGTCGGGGCGCCACCACCCGTAGAAGACGTAGCTCGCCCCCGCGATCGTCAGGTTCCGCCAGCTCCTCGGCGTCAGGTAGTACGCCGCCAGGAAGATCGGCAGGAAGTAGTAGAGGAAGACGCCGCTGGCGAAGACCATGCGCTGGGGGGTGGAGCTGTCGGGGTCGCGTGCGTCTCGAACCCGCGGCGCCTCTTCCGCGCCGCCGGGCGCCGAATCCTACCCCGCGGAGCGGGTCGCGTCTCGGCGCCGGACCGCGCGCCGGCGGCGCGGCGCCCTCGAACCGACCGACGCGGCGCGGGTCACGCGACCTCTTCCATGGCGACGGCCCGGCCTTCGCGCGCCGCGATCAGCGCCGCCTCGAGCACGCGCTGCGTCTCGTAGGCGTCGGCGAAGTCGGGCAGCGGCTGGCGCGGTTCCTCGCCGGCGAGGACGCGCAGGACGTCGGCCAGCTGGTTCGTGAAGGTGTGCTCGTAGCCGATGATGTGGCCGTCGGGCCACCAGGCGTCGACGTAGGCGTGGTGCTCGGGGCTGGTCGCCAGCACGCGCCGCCACCCGGCCTCGCGCGGCGCGTCGTCGCCGTCGAAGAACCACAGGACGTT
>JAUHYB010000592.1 GCA_030426745.1 bacterium | reverse complement strand
TGGCCCAACCGCACGCCGGCGCGCGCCTCGGGCAGGAGGTACGGCGCGTTCGTCATGCTCTCCATGCCGCCCGCGGCGACGACGTCCGCGTCACCGGCCTTGATCGCCTGCGCGGCGAGCATCACGGCCTTCAGGCCCGAGCCGCAGACCTTGTTGATCGTGACGCTGCCCACCGCGTCCGGCACGCCGGCGGCGCGCGCGGCCTGGCGCGCGGGGTTCTGACCGAGCCCCGCCTGCAGCACGTTGCCCATGATCACCTCGTCGATCACCGACGCGTCGATCCCGGCGCGCGAGATCGCCTCGGCGATGGCGAAGCCGCCCAGCTCGGGGGCGCGGAAGCCCGAAAGGCCGCCCTGGAACTTGCCGATCGGGGTACGGCACGCACTGACGATGACCACGTCTCTCACGATGCACCTCTGCTCCTCGGGCCGGGCGGTGTCGGACGGTGCGGGCCCGGGCCACGACGGCCAAGGGGGCGCCACACGGGGGGGATCCGGCCACGAAAGGGGCCAACACTATAGAGCGGGCGCCGGGTTCCGGCCAGGGGCGAAGGCGCCGCGACGCGCGTCGGCGCGCGGGATCCGCTGGGCGCCCGCGACGGCCGGCGGGAGGTCCGGCCGGGCGAGGTCGAGGGGCGCCGCCGGCCGTGGTCGGGGAGCGCCTCCAGCGGGAGCGGGGTCGCGCCCGGGAGCGCGCCCGGGTCGGACCCGGAGGGCCGGCGCCGATCGACGAGGCGGCCCGTCGATCGAGGGCCCTCGGTCGAGCCCCGCCGCGGCCGCCGCGGCCCGCCGCCTCCCCCGCGCGCCGCCCCGCCCCAGGCGCGGCGCGCGACGCTCCGACAGCGCGCGTTCCGCGGGACGGGAGCCCCCCCCGGGCGCGGTTTTTCGCGGGGATCGAACGCGCGCCCTCCGCGGCGGCGCGCCGCGCGGCCGAACGCGCGGATCCACCGGAATCGCGGGCGAATCCGGGCATTCGCGGCGGCGCCGCGCGGCGCGCCCCGGCGCGCGCATCCGCGGCGCGCGCGCGGCGCGTTCCCGGCCATTGCAACGCCCCTCCGCAATGCGTATGTCCGGCGAAACGGCGAGGTGCCGAAGCGGCGCGTCGCCGGAGGGGATCCCACGTATGGAAGAAGCGCAGTTGGTCGCGGGACTGAGGGACCGCCGGGAAGAGGCCGTGGCCGCCTTCCTGGAGCGCTTTCGGCCGCTCCTGTTCCACTGCATCGGGCACTTCGAGTCGGAACCGGTCGCGCGCGACGACCTCTACCAGGAGCTCGTGCTCTACGCGCTCGAGCGCCTCGACGCGGACCGCTTCGACCCGCAGAAGGGCTCGCTCGGCACCTGGCTGTACCGCGTCGCGTGGTGCCGCTGCGTCGACCTGCGCCGCAAGCAGTCCACCCAGCGCGTCACCCACCTGACCAGCCTGGGCGAGACCGTGCCCGACCGTCCCGATCCGCAGCCCGGGCCGGGCGAGCAGGTCGGCGAGGCGGAGATCGGCGACCTGGTGCGCCGCGCGCTGGTCTGCCTCGAGGGCGAGGAGCGCTCGCTGCTGGACCTCCGTTACATGCAAGGCCTGACGCTGGGCCAGATCGCCGAGCGACTCGAGATCAGCAGCGAGCAGGCGAAGTACCGGCTGAAGCGCGCCTCGACCGCGCTGCGCAAGGTGCTGCTGAACGAGTTCTCGCTGGAGAAGATGGCGACGGACGCCGGCTACCTCCAAAAAACCGCCGCCAACTGACCCCGCTCGTACACGACCCTCGGAAGACGTGACGCCCATGGACCGACCGAACGACGCTGTCTGGCTGCTCGACCCCGAGCGAGCCGCTCCGGAGGATTTCGAGCGGGCCCTGCTGCACTGGGACGAGCTGGACGAGACGTCGCGCCGCGCGCTGTCGAGCCACCCGCTCCACGGCCGTCGACTCGACGCGCTGCAGCTCGCCGAGGCCTGGCTCGAGGACCACCTGGAGTCCGACGCGCCCCCGGCGGTCGCCCACTGCCCGGACTCCGAGGAGCTGTACGACTACGCGCG
>JAUHYB010000591.1 GCA_030426745.1 bacterium | reverse complement strand
CTGGCCTCAGCGCCTGGTCACGGTCACCGGAGACTATGAACGTGTTGTGCAGCCCGGGGAGACGAGACCGCCGCTGCGGCTGTGTCTGGACCTCGATGAGCCCTTGCTGCGGGGCGACTTTCAGGCGCTCTTGCATCGTCAGTGCGAGCTCCACACCGGGGCGGCGCTGCGGACCGGGGACCTGATCGCCGAGAAGGCGCGGGCTCAGGGCCTGGACCCGGCGCTTTGCCTGGCGGAGAACCTGCTCGCCAGCCCCGAGCAGCGGGACACCACCGACCCGCTCGCCGCCACGCTCCGCCGGCTCATGGGCGCGTTCAGCCTGGCCCTGCTCTACCCGGATCGCATCGAGGCCTGCCGCGACCCCTGGGGATGGCGGCCGCTGGTGCTGGGCGAGGACCCGGGCGACGGCCGGCCGCCCGCGCGCGAGCGCGAGGAGGCGTGGCGGGCGGCGCTCGCCGGCCCCGACCCGGCGCGACCCTGCGAGCCGCGCGGGCCGCTGGTGCGCGAGACCCCCGGGGCCGCGCACCGCGCGCGCGTCGCCGCCGCGCGCGAGCGCATCGCCGCCGGCGACATCTACCAGGCGAACCTCGCGCACGCCTTCCACCGCGACGTCGCCGGCCACCCGGTCGACTGGTTCCGCGCGCTCGTCGCCGTGAACCCCGCGCCGTACATGGCGTACTTCGCATGGCGGGAGGACGGCGGGAGCGGTCGCGGCGACCGCGGCGCCGTGCTGTCCGCCTCGCCCGAGCTGCTGCTGGAGGTGGACGGCGCGACGCTGCGCACGCGGCCGATCAAGGGCACCGCGCCGCGCGACGCCGACCCGGCGCGCGACGCCGCGAACGCGCGCGACCTGCTCGCGTCGGAGAAGGACCGCGCCGAGCTCGCGATGATCGTCGACCTCGAGCGCAACGACCTGGGCCGCGTCGCGCGCACCGGCAGCGTGCGCGTCGACGGCTTCCCGACGCTGTCCAGCTACGCGTCCGTGCACCACCTGTCCGCCGACGTCGTCGCGACCTTGAAGGACGGGCTCGACGCGGCGGACGCGCTGGCGGCCTGCTTCCCCGGCGGCTCGATCACCGGCGCGCCGAAGCTGGCCAGCATGGAGGCGATCGCCGCGCTGGAGGGCGAGGGCCGCGGCTTCTTCACCGGCTCGCTGGGCCTGTGGGACCTCTCGGGGCGCGCGCGCTTCAACATCCTGATCCGCACGCTGTGCTGGCGCGCGACGGGCGACGACGCGGGCCGCGCGCGGTACCACGTCGGCGGCGGCATCACCTGGGGCTCGGACCCCGCGGCGGAGGAGCGCGAGACGATGGTCAAGGGCGAGCGCCTGGCGCGCGCGCTGGAGGGGACGGCGGCGCTCGCTGCGGCGACGACCGCGACGACGCACCGGCACGCGACGGCGACGAGCGAAGGCGGCGCCGACGACGCCCGCGGAGGCGCGCGATGACCGGCGCGCTGCCCGCCTGGGTCGACGGTCGCCTCGTCGCGCCGGGCGAACCCGCGATCCCCGCCGACGACCAGGGCTTCCTGCTGGGGCTCGCCGTCTACGAGACCTTCCTCGCGGAGGACGGCCGCCTCTACTTCCTGGCGCGGCACCTCGAGCGCCTCGCGGACGGCGCGCGCGTGCTGGGCATCGACGCGCCGCCCGCGGACGAGACGTCGGCGGCGCTCTCCGCGTACGTCGCGGCGCTGGGGCCCGGCGCGTTCGCGGTGCGGCTCAGCCTGTCGCGCGGTTCACCCGGCGGCCCGCCGCGCGTCGTGATCGGCGCGCGCCCCGCGGACGTCGACGCGGCGCGCGGCGTGGCCGCGGCGATCGCGAGCGAGGTCAAGCCGATCGACCCGCGCCTCGAGGGCACGAAGAGCTCGAACCGCCTGCGCAACGTGCTCGCGCGCGAGGCCGCGCAGGCCGCCGGCGCGTGGGACGCGTTGATCCCGACCGTCGAGGGCGACCTGTCGGAGGGCACCGTGTCGAACCTCTTCGTCGCGTCGGGCGGCGCGCTCGTCACGCCGCCCCTGGCGCGCGGCGCG
>JAUHYB010000590.1 GCA_030426745.1 bacterium | reverse complement strand
CGGCGGGTCGGTAGTCGGGCTTGCCGGCCAGCGAGATCTCGTACTGCTCGATCGCCGCGCGCGGGTTGCCGGCGGTCTCGGCGATCAGGCCGCGGTTGAACGCGACGCGCCAGGCGGGCGCGCCCAGGCGCTCGGCGACCTCGAGCTCCGCCAGCGACTCGGCCAGGTCGCCGTCCAGGAAGTACGTCGCGGACAGCGCCTCGCGCAGGCCGGCGTGGTCCGGCGTGTACTGGATCTGCTGCTGCAGCTGCCGCTGCGCGCCGGGCAGGTTGCCCTCCTGGATCGCGATGCGGCTGCGCAGCACGCCGGCCTCGGGGTGCACGGGGTGGCGCGCGAGCAGCTCGTCGAGGTAGCCCGACGCGACTTCCCACTCGCCCTCGTCGTACGAGATCACCGCCGCGGCGAAGAGCGTCGGCGCGTGGTTCGGGAACTCGAGCGCCAGCCGCTCGATCTCGATCTGCGTGCTCTGCGCGTCGACCACGATCCGGCCGCGGTCCTCCTTCTGGCGGAGGTAGGGATCGCACTCCTCCCCGCACTCGACGTGGCAGTCCGGGTCGCCGTCGGGGCAGTGCGCGGCGTCCTCTCCGCGGTGCGCGGCCATCAGGGCGGCGAGCCGCACGTCCGGGTCGGTCACCTCGGACCGGTAGCCCATGCCCGGCGACGTGCAGGCCGCGGCGAGCAGCGCCAGGGCGGCGCCGCACAGTTGGTTGCGTCGGCGCGACATCAGCGCACTCCTCCGTTGTCCTTCCGGCCGTCGCGCACTTCCCAGAAGGCGAGACCGCTGGTCCTCTCCGTGTCCACTCGCAGCGCGGAGACGTCGTCGTCCCCGGCCTGTTCGCCGCCGATCAGGCGCTTGGGCTGCGGCGCGTCGGCCTCGATCGGCTCCGCCTCGACGTCCTCGGCGCCGGCTTCGACCGGAGCGGCGCCGTCGGCCTCGACCTCGTCCGCGTGGTCGCCCGCGTCCTCGAGCTCCGCGTCCGCTCCATCCGCCTCGTGGATGTGCGCGCGCGCCCGGACCGGCGGCGGCAGCACGCCGTCCAGCAGCTCGCCGGTGGCCGGGAACGCCCACAGGCTGGCCTCGGGGATCGGATCGCGCACGATCGACACGCGCACCATCACGACCAGCTCGAGGTCGTCGTCCGAGTACTCGAAGCCCTGGAACAGGAGCCCGAGCAGCGGGACCTTGCTGAGCCACGGCACCTGGTTCGACGCGTCGGTGCGGTTCTTCTGCTGCAGGCCGCCGACCAGCAGCGTGCTGCCGTCCAGCATCCGCGCGCTGGTGCGCAAGAGGCGGCTCTCGAAGGCGAAGCTGGACGGGTTCTCCCCCGTCGCCTCGGCCAGCGCCGCCGTCAGGAACGCGTCGGGCGCGGTGACCTCGGGCGCGAAGTCGATCGTGACGAAGTCCTTCTCGTCGACCAGCGGGCGGATCGCCAGCTTGATGCCGAACTCGATGAACTCGACGCCGTTGAAGACGCCTTGCGCGCCGATGTCGTTCGTCGCGAAGCTCTGGTTGATCGGCACCTCGCCGCCGACCTCGAACAGCGCGGTCTCGCCCGACAGCACCGTCAGCGACGGCTTCGCCAGGCTGCGCGCGATGTCCTCTTCCTCCAGCAGCGTGAACAGGCTGTCGAGCGCGACGTGCGAGCCCGAGATCTGCAGCTGGTTCGACGCGGTGCCGTTCAGGAAGCCGAGCGCGTTCTGCACCGCCTTGCCGTTCGCGCCGACGCGCGCCGCCGAGACGCCCTGCACGTCGCGCGCGACGCCGGCCGCGTTCAGGCCGCCCTGGTCGAAGTCGCCCGCGAGCACCGCCAGGTCGCTCTCGTAGCGGAACAGCGCCGTGCGGTTGACCTCGTACAGGCGGATGTCGACGCGCACCTGCGGCAGGTCCTCGACCTCGAGGAACGACAGCAGGCGGCCGTCGGCCAGCTCGATCGCCTTCGCGCGGCCCAGGTTGTTCTGGATGCGGTTCTGCAGGCCGGCGCTGGAGACGCCGGAGCGCGCGCCGTTGCTCGTGCGGCCGAAGCCGGAGAG